>JALYYD010000207.1 GCA_030946775.1 Gemmatimonadota bacterium | reverse complement strand
GAGATCTCGAACAGCTCGGTGAAGGCCGGGATCACCGGCGGCACCGGAAGCGCCAGCGATCAGGCGATCGACTACGAGGTGACGATCACGCTCATAAACGCTCCTGCTACAACCCGCCCTGATTTTTCGGCGACGGCGAAGATCATCACCGACACAAGGAAGCGCGCGCTTTCAATCCCGATCATCGCGCTGACCGTGCGCGAAGACTCGACGGTCAACAAGGCCGACACTCTCGCCACGCTTGGGCGGAAGAAGCCGGCGAAGGAAGTCGGCAAGCGCGACGTCGAGGGCGTTTTCGTCGTCGGCAAAAACAACAAAGTGACCTTCCGCCCCGTACACGTAGGTATCGCCGGTGAGAAATACTTCGAAGTGCTCACCGGCCTAAACGAGGGCGAGCAGATCGTCGGCGGCACGTATCAGGCGATTCGCGAGCTAAAGGACGGCGCGACGGTGAAGGACACCAAGGCGGCGGCCGACAAGTCAAAGGCGGCTAAATCGTGACACCGACAATGGATGAAATTCCGCTCAGCACGACCGCCGAGCGTCAGATCATAACCGGCGCGCCGGGGAAGGCGCCGGAGAAGGATTGGGTGATCGTGACGCGCGGGCTCAAGCGCGAGTACGACATGGGCGGCGAAATCGTGCGCGCGCTCCGTGGCGTGGACGTCGCCATCCGGCGCAACGAGTACGTCGCGATCATGGGCCCGTCGGGATCGGGCAAATCGACCCTGATGAATCTCATCGGCTGCCTCGACACGCCGAACGAGGGCGAATACTGGCTGAATGGAATGCTCGTTTCCGAGATGCACGAGGACGAGCTCGCCCGGGTGCGCAACAAGGAGATCGGGTTCGTCTTCCAGACGTTCAACCTGCTTCCCCGCGCGTCCGCGCTGCACAACGTCGAGCTGCCGCTGGTGTACGCCGGCGTCTCGAGCGCCGAGCGGCGCGAGCGCGCGACCGAGGCGCTGACGCGCGTGCAGCTGGGCGACCGGATTCACCACCGCCCGAACGAGCTTTCCGGCGGACAGCGCCAGCGCGTCGCAATCGCGCGCGCGCTCGTCAACAGGCCGTCCATCCTTCTCGCCGACGAGCCAACGGGTAACCTCGACTCGTCGACGTCGGAAGAAATCATGCGCGTCTTCGAAGGTCTGGCGTCGGAAGGACAGACCGTCATCATGGTCACGCACGAGCCCGACATTGCCGCGCACGCGCGCCGAGTCATCGTGCTGAAGGACGGAATGATCGAGAGCGATGATCGGCGCGAGAATTTCAGAGCCAAGATCCACACCGCCGGCGGCGCAGCGAAGATAGGCATCTAGCGATGCCGTTCATCGAGGCGATCCGGCTCGCCCTCGCACAAATCCGCGTCCAGAAGCTGAAGAGCTTCTTCACGCTGCTCGGAGTGACGATCGGCGTGATGTTCCTCATCGCCGTCATCTCCATCGTGCAGGGGATGAGCAGCTACATGGAGAACGACTTCGCGGCGAAGATGCTCGGCGTGAACACCTTCACGCTGCGCCGCTTCCCGTGGTTCGGCGACGGCGCCGCGTCGGAGGCGGAGTGGAGACAATGGATCCGCCGTCCCCGTATCCATTACACCGACCTGGCGCTTATTCAGAGCGCGGTGCCGGCGGGGAGCCGCACTGCAGTGGAGAGCCAGGAATTTTTGATGGCTTCCACGCCGTGGGCGCGAACGAAGCAAGTCGAGGCGCACGCAGTTGATGGCGATTATTTCACGATCAAGAAGTACGACGTCGCGTCGGGCCGGCTCTTCACGAACCAGGAATCCGATCTCGGATCCACCGTCGTCGTGATTGGTGACGAGGTCGCGAAATATTTCTTTCCGAATCTGAATCCGGTCGGCCGCGATCTCAGAATCGGCGGGATCCCCTATCGCGTTATCGGCGTCCTCGAAAAACAGGGCAGCGTTTTCGGGCTCTCGCTCGACCGGCTCGCCGTCGCGCCCTACAACTCGCCCCTGCACCATCTCACGAATCCGCGCGGTGACGTGGACGGGATAATGGTCCAGGCCCCGACGCCGAACGAGATGGACGAGGCGATGGAATCGGTGCGCGAGGTTATGCGCGGAAGGCGTAACCTGCGCCCCGGCATGCCGGACAATTTCTTCATGGAGACATCGGCGTCCGCGCTGGCGTTCATGGACAAGCTGAAAACGATAATGACCACGGCGGGAACGGCCTTCCCCGCCATCGGGCTCGTCGTCGGCGGCCTCGTCATCATGAACATCATGCTCGTCGCCGTCGCCGAAAGAACGCACGAGATTGGAATCCGCAAATCGCTCGGAGCGCGCCGGCGTGACATCCTGCGTCAGTTTCTCGTCGAGGCGGCTACGCTGAGCACGATGGGCGCGATCGTCGGAATCATTCTCGGGATCGTGCTGGCAAAGGGGATCTCGATGACGACTCCCCTTCCCGCCAAGGTGGCACCGTGGTCGATCGTCGTGGCGACGCTGCTCGGAACGGTGGTGGGAGTGGTTTCGGGTGTCTATCCGGCGAAGCGCGCGGCGGGGCTCGATCCGATCACCGCCCTGCGCAAGGAGTAGCGATGCGCGTCCTGCAGAGAATAGTGAACGCGATGGAGGGCGTCGGGATGGCGCTCGATTCCATCAAGGCAAATCGCGTTCGCGCGGCGCTCACCATAATGGGCGTTGCGATCGGCGTGTTCGTCGTCGTGGCTATGTCGTCGGTGGTGCGCGGAATCAACGAGAGCTTCGCCAAGGATCTGGAGGCGGCCGGGCCGACGTCTTTTTACATGTACCGGCGCCCGATCAGCGGGTTCAACGCCTGCGACGGCTCTGACGAGACCTGCCCGGAGCGGCGTAATCCCGCCCTCACGCTGGACGAAGCGCGCGCTATCGAGCGGCTGCCGACGATCAAGGCGGTCACGGCTCACCGCGCGATGAACTACAAGTTCGAGTACAAGGACAAAGCCACCAACGCCGGCGCCGAGACCTATACGCCGAACTGGGTGGACGTGGACGGCGGCGACATCTACCCGGGACGCAGCTTCACCTATGCGGAGAACACGACCGGGGCGCACGTCGTGATCGTGAACGAGAAGCTGGCGCTGAGACTGTTCGGCTCGTCGGATCCGATCGACAAGGAGCTCAAGATCGACGGTGTGCAGTTCAAGGTGATCGGCGTGTATCACTACACCGCAAGTCCAATGGGGACGCCGACGTCCGCTGGCGGCGGAGATCAGGCGAAGGCGATTCTGCCGATCGAAACGGCGCGGCGCAGCCTCACCTTCTACATGCGCGGAGTGGATTTCATCGTCAAGCCGAAGCCCGGCGTAACCGCGCTCGAGGCGACCGACGACGTGACCGCGCTGATGAGAGGATTACGCGGGCTCAAGGGGTCGGCGAAGAACAATTTCGAGATCGTGACGCAGGACCGCCTGCTGGGGATCTACAACAAACTGTTCGGAACATTCTTCGTCGTGGGAATGGCGCTGTCTTCGATCGGCCTGATGGTCGGAGGAGTCGGCGTGGTGGCGATCATGATGATCAGCGTCACCGAGCGGACAAGAGAGATAGGGGTGCGAAAAGCGCTCGGCGCAACGAAGAGCGCGATTCTGTGGCAGTTCCTCGTCGAGGCCGCGACGCTCACCAGCATCGGAGCGTCAATCGGGTTGGCGCTGGGCATCGGAGTCTCGGTCGGAGTGAGAACCGCCTTCCCCGCGATCCCGGCCTCGACGCCGGTTTCGGCGGTTGCGATGGCGCTGGTCGCGAGCGCGATCACGGGCGTCCTGTTCGGGCTGCTTCCGGCAGCGAGAGCGGCGGGGCTCGATCCGGTGGAAGCGCTGCGGTACGAGTGATTATTCAGCTCAAGCCTGAAACTGCAGACTGAACCGGATGCGAGGGCTGAGTAGGTAAGATCTGAGGGCTAGGGGTACTGCCGCAGGACCGTCCGGCTCGCCTTCAAAATGAAGCGAACGGTCTTGCGGTCGTACCCTAGATCCTCGCCCCTTACCTACACACAACCCGCATCCGGTTCTGTTGCAGTTGTCTGTTCCAGTTCCCACCCAACGGGTAACTTCCCCCAATGAGATTCGGCGACGTAATCCGCACCGCGCTGGAGCAGATCCGCGTAAACAAGCTGCGGTCGTTCTTCACGCTGCTCGGAATCATCGTCTCGGTCGGATTCCTCGTCGCCGTCGTCGCCATCATCCAGGGGATGAACGCGTACGTGAAGGAGAACCTCGCCGGCGCGATCGTCGGCTCGAATTCCTTTCAGGTCAGACGGATGCCTATCCGCATCGGCTTCTTCGACGACGAGGAGATGCGGCGCATCCGGAAGCGGCCGCGCGTAACGGAAGCGGACAAGGCGGCGGTCGAAGACGCGATCCCCGACGCAGTCGCTATCAGCCTTCAGTCGGGGTGGCCGACGCCGATGACAGATCTGGCGTGGAAGGATCGAACTCTCGGTGAAGTGGCGATCTTCGGCGTGACGCCCGCGTACCAGGTCATCCAGGACTATCGCTTCGACGCCGGGCGTGGCCTCAACGATCTCGATCTCGAGCGGAAGATGCCGGTCGCCATCATCGGGCACGACGTGGCCGAAAAACTTTTTCAGAACGTGGACCCCCTCGGGCAGGAGCTGAAGGTTCTCGGCGCGCGATTTACCGTTGTAGGAGTGGTAGCGAAGAAAGGGCGTGTGCTCGGACAATCGTTCGACGGATTCGTGATGCTTCCGCTTACGACGTTCGAGATGCTTTACGGTCGGCGGAAGAACAACACCATCTCCGTGAAGATGGCGACGGCCGAGGAAGTCGCCGGCGGAATGGCCCGCGCCGAAGGAGCGATGCGGGCACAGCGGCACCTGCGCCCGGGCGAAGAGAGCGATTTCTCGATCGACACCGCCGACGCGCTGGTCGAGTTCTGGAAAAATCTGACGCGCCTTCTGTTCTCGGTGATTCCGGCGATGGTGGCGATCGGAATCGTCGTCGGCGGAATCGTCATCATGAACATCATGCTGATGTCGGTCACGGAGCGCACTGTGGAGATTGGCGTGCGCAAGGCGCTGGGCGCCAACGCCCGTGACATCCGCCGACAGTTTCTCGCCGAAGCGATCGCTCTGGCGACGATGGGCGGGATCGCCGGCGTGATGGCCGGCTGGGGGTTGGCGCTTCTCATCAGCACGGTGTCGCCGCTGCCGGCGCGGGTCACGCTCTGGTCGATCGGACTGGCGCTGGCGCTCGGCGCCGGAGTCGGCGTGCTGTTCGGGGTTTACCCGGCGGCGCGCGCGGCGCGACTCGACCCGATCGCGGCGTTGAGGCAGGAATGATGATCGAAACGCTGGGCTCGAACGTGAAGCTGGCGGTAGACAACCTTCGCGGCAACAAGCTGAGATCCGCGCTGACCATTCTCGGAGTCGTGATCGGAGTGTCCACGGTGATGACGATGGCTTCGATCGTTCAGGGCATTCAGGGTCAGATCGTGCGCACGATCGAGATCGCGGGTCCGACGACGTTTTACGTCGTGAAGGTTTTCTCGAACACGCCGGTGAATCCCGACCGGCCGCCGAAGTGGATACGCGTGCGGCCGAATCTCAAGGAGGAGGAAGCGCAGAGAATCGCGCAGCTTCCGGAGATTTCCTACGCGGCGATCTGGGGCCAGGCCGGTGGGCGGCTCGAGTACAACGGCATCCGCACCGGCAACCTCGCAATCGTCGGCGCCGACGACAGGTACATGGAGATTCAGGGAGGCGAGCTCGAGCAGGGCCGCTGGTTCACGCAGGCGGAGCTGTCCGCCGGCACCGATGTCGTCGTCCTGCAGGAAGACGCGGCGAAGCGAGTGTTCGGCGCCGAGAGCCCGCTCGACAAGACGATCCGCTTCGGCGGAAGGCCGATGCGCGTGATCGGATTGTACTCGCCTCCGGGAAACATTTTCAGTCCTCCGGGGCAGGACATAGGAGCGATAGTGCCGTACAAGTTTCTCGACCACGCGTTTTACGTCGATCCGATCAACGCGCTCTACATCCCGGTGAAGCCGAAGAAGACGGTCTCGATCCAGGAGGCGAAGGACGCGGTCACGATCGCGATTCGGGAAATGAGAAGGCTGCGTCCGGCGGACAAGAACACTTTCGATCTGATCACGAACGATCAGATCCTGGACAGCTTCAATCAGATCACGGGCGTCTTCTTTCTAGTGATGATCGTGCTCTCGAGCGTCGGGCTGATGGTCGGCGGCATCGGAGTGATGGCGATAATGATGGTGTCAGTGACGAGCCGCACGCGCGAGATCGGAATCCGGAAGGCGATGGGCGCGACGCAGAAGCAGATTCTGACCCAGTTCCTCGTCGAGGCGGCGACGCTGACGGGAATCGGAGGGGTGGTCGGAATCGTCATCGGCCTGACGATGGGGCGGCTGGCGACGATGGTGATGAGCATCGACGCCGGATTCCCCCTCGTGCTTACGGCGATTGCGGTCACGGTCTCGGTGGCGATTGGAATCATCTTCGGAATGCTGCCGGCGCGGCGCGCGGCGCGGATGGATCCCATCGTCGCGCTGCGGTACGAATGAGCGAGGACACATCCACTACCTGACAGGACTGCGATGAAACAGGTTGACGTGCTGGCGATCTGCGCGCACCCCGACGACAGCGAGCTGATTTGCGGCGGGACGCTGGCTCGAAGCGTGGCGCTCGGGCGGAGCGCCGGAATCATCGCCGTAACCGGCGGAGAGCTGGGAAGCCGCGGATCGGTCGACCTTCGCGCTCAGGAATCGGAGGCTGCGGCAAAGGTGCTCGGTCTTTCGTTCCACGAAACGCTGGGACTGCCCGACGGCGCGGTGCTCAATACGCCGGAGACGCGCGCCAAGCTCGCGGTTCTGATCCGCCGCGCCAAGCCTTCGGTCGTTATCACGCATTGGCTAAAAGGCCGCCATCCCGATCACGCCGTGACGGCACAGCTCGTTCGCGACGCGTGTTTTGTCGCCGGCCTCAAGAACATCGAGGCGGACGTACCCCCGCACCGGCCGCGCAAGATTCTGCACGCGCTCTCCTTTCGCGAGGACAACGAGAAGCCGACATTCGTGGTGGACATTTCAGAGTCGTTCGAGAAGAAGCTGGAAGCCGTGCGCTGCTACGCGTCGCAATTCTCCGACGTAAAGCAGGCAGGGGAGATTTTTCCTAACGGAGAATCGTTGTTCGAGCTCATCCGCCACCACGCCGCCCATTACGGATCGCTGATCCGTACACAGTACGGCGAGCCATTTCATACCAACGAAACGATGCGCGTGGATGACGTGACTGCACTCGAGGTGTCGTCACTGTGACGGACACTAGCAGGAAGGACCGCGACGAAGTCACTTACCCGTCGTATCTGCGGCTGGAGGAGCTTCTCTCTCTCCAGACGCCGCGCTCGTCGCCGGAGCATCCGGACGAGCTGCTGTTCATCGTCGTGCATCAGGCGAGCGAGCTCTGGTTCAAGCTGATCCTTCACGAGCTCGACGGGCTGCGCGTGCTCCTTCAGGAGCACGACACGCTCGGCGCCGTCGGGGCGGTGAGGCGGCTCAATGCGCTGGTGACCATCGTCACGGCGCAGCTGACGGCACTGGAAACGCTGCCTCCGCAAAGGTTCGCGCAGTTCCGCGGATACCTGGGAACATCGAGCGGATCGCAAAGCAACCAGTTCCGCGCCATCGAGGCGAGATCCGGGCTTCGCGATTCCCACTTCCTTCAGGCGTTGTCCGAGCACGGAGAGATTCCCCCGCTGGTGAAGGAGGCGCTCGACACGCCACCGCTTCAGGTTTTGTTCAACGAGCTGCTGGGAGCGCACAAGGTGACCGTCGAGGAGATCTATTCTTCGAACGATCAACGTCCGCTGCAGATGCTCGCCGAGGGGCTGCTGGAGTACGAGCAGGGTTTCGGGATGTGGAGATTCCTGCACGTGCAGCTGGTGGAGCGGATCATCGGACCGGGCACGGGCGGCACCGGCGGCACGCTGGGCGCGAAGTACCTTCAGAAGACGATCTCCCAGCGGTTTTTTCCCGACTTGTGGGCGGTCCGGAGCAAGTTCTTCGGCGCCTGAGGCAATTTCCGTTTTCACGGGGCGGGCCGCCCTTGTAAATTGAGATCAATGGCAACCGCACCCATCTACCTCGACCACGCCGCGACGACCCCGGTTCGCGACGAAGTCCTCGAAGCGATGCAGCCGTACTTCGGCGCCCGCTTCGGGAACCCGTCCAGCACGCACCGGTGGGGTCGCGAAGCGCGCGCGGCGCTGGACGAAGCGCGCGAGCGCGTCGCGAAGTGCGTCGGCGCGCGAGTGGACGAAGTCTGTTTCACGTCGGGCGGAACCGAAGGCGACAACTTCGCCGTGCTCGGCGCCTGGCGGGCGATGAAGGACAAGGGCCGCAGCTGCATCGTGACGACCCCGATCGAGCACAAGGCGATCCTTGGCGCCGTACATCAGGCGGCGCGAGAGGGCGCGACGGAAAAGTTCCTCGAGGTAA
>JALYYD010000141.1 GCA_030946775.1 Gemmatimonadota bacterium | reverse complement strand
GGTACGCGATGCCGTTCGTCGAGGGAGAAAGTCTCCGCTCGAAGATGGATCGCGAGGGGCAGCTCTCGGTTAAGGAAGCGGTGCGCATCGCCGTGCTCGTCGCCGGCGCGCTCGACTACGCCCACCGCCACGGCGTCATTCACCGCGATCTCAAGCCGGAGAACATTCTCCTCCACGAAGGCCAGCCCCTCGTCGCCGATTTCGGAATCGCGCTCGCAGTTTCGACAATTTCCGGCGAAAGAATCACGCAGACTGGTTTGTCGCTCGGCACTCCGCAGTACATGTCGCCCGAGCAGGCGATGGGAGAGCGCACCATCGACGCACGCTCCGACATCTATTCGCTCGGCGCCGTGCTCTACGAAATGCTCGTGGGCGAGCCACCGTTCACTGGCCCGACGACGCAGTCTATCATCGCGAAGCTCGTAACCGAGACGCCGAGGAGCGTGAGAGAGTCGCGGCCGGCGGTGACGGCGAGCTTGAACGCGGTAGTGATGAAGGCGCTGGAGAAGATTCCCGCCGACAGATTCGAGAGCGCACGTGAGCTCGGCGGTGCATTGTCTGCCGCTGAAACCGATTCCGGCTCGTTGCCATCCCGCGCCCCGATTCCCTCGGCGGGGTCGAGAAAAGTGTATGTCGCCGCGATTGTTCTTGCCGCACTCGCGCTCTCGGTTGTTGCGGTGAAGAAGATGACAAAAGGACCTGCCACCGCGCCCGTCGCTGAGGCGGCGAAGTCGGTTGCAGTTCTGCCATTCGTGAACGTCGGCGGGGATCCCAAGCAGGAATACTTCTCCGATGGCATAACGGACGAGATCTCCGACGCGCTGGGCAAGATCCCGCGCCTTCGCCTGGCGTCGCGAACTTCTTCGTTCGCTTACAAAGGACAGAATGCGGTCGACGCGCGCGCGATCGGGAAGCAGCTCAACGTTTCGTCGCTACTCGAAGGGCAAGTGCATCGCGAAGGAGGCCAGATCCGCGTTTCGGCGCAGCTCACCGACGCGTCGAGCGGACTTGTGCTGTGGAGGAACAAGTACGAGCGCGATCTGAAAGACGTCTTCGCAGTGCAGGAGGAGATAGCGCGCTCGATTGCCTCGGCGCTCAGTGTCACTCTCGCCGACACCACGCACATCGTCTCGGGGACAAGGAATTTGGCGGCCCACGATCTAATGCTGCGCGGGCGGTTCGAGCAGGAAAAGTTTACGCAGCCGTCGTTGCGCCGGGCGATCGAGCTGTACGACAGTGCTTCACGTCTCGATCCGACGTACGTGGATCCGCTGCTCGGTCTCGCGCGCACCTGGTACAATCTTGCTGACGATTGGATGGCACCGAAGGACGCCATTCCCCACGCCTACAAGGCGGTGTCGGCTGCGCTGAAGATCGATCCGCAAAACGCCGAGGCGCGATTCGATGCCGCGGCAATGACTCCGGTGACGGATGATCCGGCGACGTGGAGGGAGCGCGCGAGAAAGGGGGGTGAGATAAGCGACACAACGGTAAACGCGGTGATGACGGCGTTTTTTATCGGCCCGTACGATCTCCAGCGCGGGTTGGAAGGCGCGCGGCGGGATTACGCACAGTCCGGAGAGCCGCTCAGTGCGGGGCTTTACGCTCTGCTTCTCATCAATGCGGGCAGGTACACGGAAGCGCTGAAAATTGCGGATGAAGGAGTCAAGAGAGATTCGGTTCTTCCGCCACTGCGGATGTCGCGCGCGCAGGCGCTGCTGATGTTGAACCGTCCGGCGGAGGCGCTCGTCGACGCCAAGCGCGCGGCGGAAACCCAGCCCGACGTTGGCAGAGCGCGAATGGCCGAGGCCTACATCGCGCTCGGCCAGCGCGACAATGGCATTGAGCTCGTGAACGAGATGGTTGCGGATTCCAGGAGGCGGTACGTGGACAAATCGTACATCGCCGAGGGGTACGCCGCCCTCGGAAACAAGGACGAAGCGTTCAAGTGGCTGGAGCGCGCGTACGACGACAGATCGAGCTACGTCCTCTTCCTGGCGCAGAATCCGGCGTTCATTTCGCTGCGCAGCGATCCGCGTTTTGTGATGCTGAAAAACAAGATGGCGCTGCCGTGACAATGAACGCGATCGACAAGCTCCAATCCGCCTTGGCGGATCGGTACAGCATCGAGAAGGAAATCGGCGTCGGCGGAATGGCGACGGTTTATCTCGCGAAAGATCTCCGCCACGACCGCGATGTCGCCCTCAAGCTCCTCAAGCCAGAGCTCGGGGCGGTGCTCGGACCGGAACGGTTCCTCGCGGAGATCCGCGTCACCGCAAAGCTCCAGCATCCGAATCTTCTCCCGCTGTTCGATTCCGGCGAAGCGGACGGCCAGGTTTGGTGCGCGATGCCGTTCGTCGAGGGCGAGAGTCTCCGCGCAAAGATGGAGCGCGAGCGGCAGCTCTCTATACGCGAAGCGGTACGCATCGCTGTGCTCGTCGCAGGCGCGCTCGACTACGCGCACCGCCACGGCCTCAAGTCCGAAATCCCAACGCCTTGGCGATCGCCAACTGCTTTTTGTCCAGGGTGAGAAAGGTGAAGTCACTGGGGCGGTCGGCCGCATAAAGAGCGGATGCGAGGTGCCAGCAATCGGCACCACG
>JALYYD010000293.1 GCA_030946775.1 Gemmatimonadota bacterium | reverse complement strand
ACAATCAACGCCATTCCCGAGCGGGCGGAGATTCTGCCGTACGTGGTGTCGCGCGCTTCATACATCAAGCCGGCGTCGCCGAGCGATCCGTTCAACCCCGGGCACAAGTACGACTCCCGCGTCGGCGCCGACGTGAAGTATCTCCTCACCTCCAACCTCACCCTCGACGCCACATTCAATCCGGACTTCGGCCAGGTGGAGGTGGATCCGGCGAGCGTCAATCTCAGCGCGTTCGAAACCTTCTTCCAGGAGAAGCGACCGTTCTTCGTGGCGAACTCCGGCTTCTTCCGCTTCGTCGACTCGAACTGCTACTTCTGCAGCAATACGTCCGGGCTCCCAACGTTCTATACCAGACGAGTCGGACGTGCCCCGCAAGGTTCGGCAAACGGCACCTATGTGGACCGGCCCGAGAACTCGACGATCCTCGGCGCGGCAAAGATCACCGGGCGGCTTGCGAACGGGACGTCTGTCGGCGCGCTCGATGCGGTGACGCGCCGAGAGATGGCGACGGTAATAGACACTAACGGCGTGACTCGGCGCTATCACACCGAGGTCGAGCCGCTGACGAATTATTTCGTCGGCCGTGTGAAGCACGATTATCAGGGTGGGAATCTCGTCATCGGTGGGATCGCGACCTCGGTGATGCGCCGAATGGACGATTCGCTGCTTTCGACGCGCATCTCGAGCCACGCCGAGACGATCGGCGGTGACATTCATAAGGGCTGGCAGGACCACAAATACAACTTCGTTGCCGGTCTCGAGGAGTCGAACGTCACGGGGAGCCCGCTGGCGATCGACAGGCTCCAGCGGTCGAGCGCACGATACTTCCAGCGGCCTGACAGACAGTCGGGCGGCAACAGCCTGTTCAGCTCGGATGCATACGATCCAAACGCTACGAGCCTGCGGGGATACGGCGGCTACTCACGCATCTCGAAGGATGTCGGTGACTGGGTCTGGGAATCGTCCGTGAACGTGCGCAGTCCGGGTTTCGAGGTGAACGACATCTCGTTCATCACTCGCGCGGATTATTTCTGGATGAATGCGAACCTCGTGCATCAGGCGTTCAAGCCGACAAAATCCTACCGTGACCGCATACTCATCGCGGGCGGGCAGCAGCAGTTCAACTACGACGGATATCTCACCGACCGCCAGGTGCAGCTGTTCGCCGGGCAGACTTTCACCAACTACTGGTTCAGCAACGCGTTCTACATCTACCACCCCGTAGTTTTCGACGACCGGCTCACCCGTGGCGGGCCGATCGTGAAGCGGTCGGGCTACCAGTACTTCTCGTGGTTCGTCGCCAGCGACAACCGGAAGAAAGTCACGGCGCAGACGAACATCAATTACGGAATGGGCGTCGGCGATCGAACGCACAGCATCGACATCTCCGAATCTGTTACTCTGAAGCCGCGGTCGAACGTCAAGATCAGCGTGGGACCGCAGTACAGCCTTTCGGGGAACAGTGAGCAGTATGTGCGCGCGGTAGTTGATCCAACCGCGACGAATTTCTACGGCAGGCGCTACGTGTTCGCCGATCTGAAGCAGCAAACGGTTTCGATGGATACGCGTCTGGACGTGACGTTCACTCCGGCTCTCACGCTGCAGCTGTACGCACAGCCGTTCGTCGCGAGCGGCGCGTATAGCGGTTTCAAGGAATTCAATCAGCCACGGCAGCTGGCGAAGACGGCCTACGGCCCAGGCGGGAAGGGAACGATCAGCTCGACGGGAACGGGCGACGGAAAGGTCTACACTGTGGATCCTGACGGGACCGGCCCGGCGAACTCGTTCACGATCGGTAATCCCGATTTCAACTTCCGCTCGCTGCGCGGTACAGCGGTGGCGCGGTGGGAGTATCGGCCGGGCTCGACGATTTATCTGGTGTGGAACCAGATCAGAAACGACCAGGCACCGTTCGGAAATCTGGATCTCACACGCGACCGGCAGGCGCTGTTTCGCGCGCATCCGGACAACGTATTCCTCGTGAAGATGAACTACTACATCGGGCTCTGACGATGTGATCATTTGCCGGCTCGTTGGGTGGACGAGCTGGTGACGCGGCGCCCCCGGGACGATTCGTCGTTCCGGGGGCGTTGTGCTTGACACGCGGCGCGAGCGCAAGTGGCGTCGCCGGATGAGCCTGCATAAGAGGTAACGCCGCTCAACTCACAAATGCCGTGACGCCCGTCTGTTGGCGACGTACATTCGGGTGAGATGACACATCCATTCGATCGTCCCGCGCCCGGCCAATTGCCGCGTCTACCGCGCCGCGCCAAGCGCTTCCTCTTCGCCGCGCTTGCCGCCTTCGCGGTCGTCTTCATCGCGATTCCCTGGCTCGCTGGTTTCGTCACCGATTGGCTGTGGTTCAAGGAGGTCGGTTTTCAGGCAGTCTTTACCACGTCACTGTTGTGGCGGATCGGTCTCTTCTTCCTCGGCGGCGGAATCGCATTCGCGTTTTTCTTCGGCAACACGCGGCTCGCCGCGGGCACTGGCACTCATCTTCCCGTCCTCTATCTCAACAGGCAGACGGGCGTGCAGGTGGACGTTGCAGAGATTTTCAAGAAGATTCTGCGACCGGTCTCCGCCGTGCTCGCCTTCGTAATGGCCATCGAAACCGCGTCGTTGTGGATGGAGTTTCTCAAGGCGGCGCACGGAGCGTCGTTCGGCGCGAGCGATCCGATATTCGGACGGGACATCTCGTTCTACGTGTTCAAGCTTCCGGC
>JALYYD010000134.1 GCA_030946775.1 Gemmatimonadota bacterium | reverse complement strand
GGAGTGGGACGTTTGTTGGTGGACGCGACCGAACGTCTCGCCACCGCGCGCGGCTACGCGACGCTTTTCGCGGTGAGCAACGATGAGGAGTTTTTCAAGCGGTTCGGGTTCGAGAAGCGCCACATTCCCGAGCTCGATCTCGAGCGCAGCGAAGTAAGCCGGTTCAAAGGCGTGCACGCGAAGGATCTTCACGCTTCGTCGCCTTGACTTGACCCCCTTCCGGGCTAGATTCCTCCTCCTATCGCGGGGTGGAGCAGCCTGGTAGCTCGTCGGGCTCATAACCCGAAGGTCGCGGGTTCAAATCCCGCCCCCGCCATTGTGAAGCGGCCGTCCCGAAAGGGCCGGCCGTTTTATATTTGGATGACTTGTTTGGCAGCGTAGCTCAGCTGGCTAGAGCGCACGACTCATAATCGTGAGGTCGGGAGTTCGAGTCTCCCCGCTGCTATTCTCCGCAACTTTTCCGTTCGACCGGGTTATAATCTATCCCGACTCATCGCTGACCCTTCCCAGCGGAACCGCATTCGGCGACCGCACACGCCGTGCAGAACCGCAATTATTCCTCGCCCCCCCCATCTCCCAATGACCCAAGAGGACCACACCAGCAAATGATCGGCGCTCTCGTCTGGATGGCACTTCTACTCAGGTTTGCCCCGGTTGCGTCTCCCGCAGTGGAGACGCAGGTGCCGTTTGGCGTCGGCGAGAGGCTCGACTACGAGCTGAAGTTCGGCTTTGTAAAGGTCGGGTCGGGGCGGGTGGAGATGATCGAGATCGATACGACTCGCGGCAGGCAAACCTGGCACGCAAGCTTTGCTGTAAAGGGCGGGACGTTCTTTTACAAGGTCGACGACATCGATGAAAGCTGGATCGACACCGAAACTTTCGCCTCGCTCAGGTTTCTCCAGCGGCACCAGGAAGGTGGGGGAAGGCGCGACCACGAATTTGAGATTTACCCCGAGCGGTCCACCTTCCTCGAGAAGTCCGACCCCAGATCGAGGGAGGAGCCGTCCGTCGCGCAGCCGCTCGACTACGCATCGTTCCTGTTCTTCGTGCGCACGATCCCGCTCGTTGTCGGCAAAACGTATCAGTTCAATCGCTACTTCCGGCCCGACGGAAATCCGGTGACGCTCACCGTAGTTCGTCGCGAGCGAATCACCGTGCCGGCGGGCACGTTCAACGCGATCGTCGTTCATCCCGTGATCAGGACGCGGGGATTGTTCTCGGATCGCGGTCAAGCCGAGATCTGGCTCGCTGATGACAGCACGCGAATAATGCTGCAGCTCAAGGCGCGGCTGCCGGTCGGCTCACTCGGGCTGCAGCTAAAATCCTATCGCGCCGGTGCGTCAACCTCTCCGGGTTCCGCGAGCGCCACCGCTAGATAGCCAGCCGCCCCATCGCCAGACGCAATCGCAGCGACCGGATCGTCGTTCCTGTGTCGACTTTGATTCGCCGCAAGGCAAATGGATCGCTGCGCACCTTGTTGACGCCCCCTCTCCCGATGACCGCCGCGCAGTAGCCGGCTTCGCGGGCAAGATTCCGGATCGCTTCCGATTGCTTTGCGTACGGGTAGCACAGCGCTGTGACCGGCCGTTCCAGAATCGCTTCGAGCGATCTTCGCGAGCCCTTCAGCTCGGCTTCGGCTGACGAGAGCGGCACCTTCGTCAAAGCCGCGTGCGTCTCCGTGTGAGAGCCGAAGCTGGCGCCGTCGGCGAGCATCGCCAGAATCTCGGTCTCGCTAAGAAGCGGCTCCTGCTTCTCGTCGGCGTCCCATTCGTTCGTCTTCCCAATCAGCTTTGAGACGAGGAATACCGTCGCCGAGAATCCCCATCGCCGCAGTATTGGCCACGCGATCTCGTACGTGGATCGGTACCCATCGTCGAAGGTGATGATCACCGGGCGCTTTGGGAGCTTGCCCTTTCCTTCCCGGTAGCTCAGCCACTCGTCGAAGGTAATGGACTGATACTTCCACTTCGCGAGGCAGGCGATCTGCTCTTCGAACGCTTCCGGCAGGACATAGTTACCGGGATACCGAGCTCCCGGTGGCAGCGCGTCCGCTTTGTGGTACATCAGAATTGGCAAGTTCATAGAGAAATGCGTATTTCAGGAAGGCGCAATAACCGGTAAGCGCAGAAGTGACGAAGCCATATCGTCCTTCCAGTATGCTGCCGTAGACCAGGTAGTCACGAAGAAAGCGAATCACCGGACGCACTACGAGATCGGTAGCGCTCGCTTTTTTCCCGCGCGCGTGGAGATCCAGAGCGCCGAGGCGCGCGTAAACTCTCATCTTGGCAATGTGATGCGAGAGGTCACGATACGGCGTGTGCAGCACGTGACCATCGAGGGTTCCTATCGCGTCACCGTGCTCGAGGCGCTCGTGAACCCGCGATTCGGTGAAGCGCAGTCCCTTTCGATACACGCGGGAGTGCCAGTCGCGTCCCCAACGGCCGTGCTTCCTCTCGCGGCCGAGATAGAAATTTCTCATCCGCACCCGATATGCCTCAAAATCCTTCCGCGCACACCTGGATCGCAGCTCCGCGATGAGCTGCTCGCTTGCCCGCTCGTCCGTATCCAGTGCGAATATCCAATCGTTGCGCGCTGCGTCGGCGCCCACATTGCGCTGCGCTCCAATGGTGCGGTTCGTGAGCACGTAAACGGTGGCGCCAGCCTCTCGAGCGATATCCGCGGTGCGATCCCGGGAGCCGCCGTCAACGACGATCACTTCGTCGGCCCATTGAGCGGCGCTCTTGACGCAGTCCGCTATGCGATCGCCTTCGTCGAGCGCGGGCACGACGACCGAAATCGGCAGCAGGCGAATCACCGTCCCGCTTCGCGGGGAAGGCTCTGCCACGTCGAGTACGGCATCGGTCGGCATCTGTAAGGATTCAACTTTGGGGCCTGTTCAGTCAAGAGCCGATCGGCCATGCGGGCGCGCTTATTTTGAGCTGCGGCGATCCGGAAGGCGCAATTGTGCTGTGCCCATCCCGGTGCGTGAGCCGCTTGGAAAGTAACTTTGATCCGGCAATCAATGATTCGGCACTCAACCTCGCGATGAAATTCCTCCGACGTATCGGCGTCCTCCTCTTCAAGATCGCAACGATCGGCGCTCCGCTCCTCGCGAGAGCGGGTGGAACCGACGCGTACGCCATACCGTCGGCTCCCGGGAACTACATCAGGCAGGTTCGCGTTAACGGCGATGCTCGCAAGTATCGCATTCACGTGCCGAGCCGCTACGATGGCTCGGCCCCGCTTCCTCTCATTTTTGGATTCCACGGATCGAGCGCAAGCGCATCAGTGCTCGAGCGTGAGACCTCGCTCGATGCACTGGGAGACAGTCTCGGTTTCTTCGTCGTTTATCCCGAAGGAGTTCATCGCGGCTGGAACGTGGGCAACTGCTGCAACTACTCCTACGTGAAGCACAAGGACGAGACCGCGTTCACGATGGCGATACTGGATGCGCTCTCTCACGGATTGCGTGTCGACACGTCCAGAGTCTATGCGACGGGCTACTCGGATGGCGGCTCGCTCTCGATGCTGCTTGCGTGCAACGTGTCCTCGCGCATTACTGCCTTCGCGAGCGTTTCCGGCACTTTCCTCGATCCGCTGCCAAAGTGCGATCTATCGCGCACGGTTCCAGGGTTGATCGTGCACGGCACCGGAGATCACAACATTCCCTATGAAG
>JALYYD010000118.1 GCA_030946775.1 Gemmatimonadota bacterium | reverse complement strand
GCACTGGGCACGTGTTCAGTTGCAGTCGCCGTCCCCCTAAAGTTTAATATCCCCCCCGAGATCGACCTTCTCCTTCCCGGTCTTCGCCGGCGTCTGCACGCTCCGTGCTTGCGCCTTGCGCGTCGCCTCGACATCGAGCTCGACTGCGAGCGTCGACTTCCGTCCGTCCGCTGAAATCTCGTGCGCGACCGACAGCACCTCGCCCTCTTTCGCCGCGGGCGGCAGCATCCACTGCGGAAGCTGGATCATCGCCTTCCCATCGACCTCGACCGAGGCGACGTGCTCCTCGATCGAGTCGATGGCCCAGCTGTGAATCTCCTGCTTTCTCACGGGATCGGATTGCACAGCGTCTGCGTTGACGTCGCATCGGATGGACCGCTCATGTTCGTGACTCCCTTGAGCACGCTCACGGTGAAGCCACCACCGACCGTGCCCGGACTGCGGAACACGATCGTCCCGTTCTGGTCGGTGCGGTACCAGGGCTTGCCGTGCGCGCTGTATAGCGTCTTCGCCTGATTGTGCATATGGCCGTACGTGTTCGACGCGCCGACCGACGCCGTCACATAGCTCGGGTTCACGGTGTTGACATACGCGTTGGTGACTCCGTTGCACGATCCGTGGTGGTCGGCCTTGAGCACGTTCGCCTTCATTCCCGGATTCGTTGCGTAACCAGCCGCGCCGAGGAACCAGCCGATCTCCTCCTGCTCCGCGTCACCGGCGAACCACATTACGAAGCTGGCGCTGTCCGGTCCGACGAGCTTCTCGGCCGCGGAGCGATTGTTGGGTGTTGTCCCGGCGGGGTTAGGCTTCAGCACTTCGAGCTTCGCGCCGCCTGCCATTACGATGTTGCACACCGCGGACCCATTGGCGCACGGATCGTCGGTGTCGCGGTAGATGAGCTGGCCGCGGCCAACGCGAGCGTTGATCGAGTCGCGCAGCTCCTGGAGCCCGGCGTTCGAGTAGACGTTCTTGTTCTCGAAGAAATAATTGATGGTGATGTTGCGCGACGACTTGAACAGCGCGCGCAGGCCGGTGTGGTGATCGGCGTGCTCGTGAGAGAGAATCACCGCATTGATGGTCGAGTTTCTCAGGCCGAGTGAGTCGATGAGGAATCCGAAGCGCGTCGTGTCCGGGCCGCCGTCGATGATGATCTTCGAGGTTCCGTTCTCGATCTCGTTGGCGTCTCCCTGTCCGACGTCGAGTACGCGAACGATGACTTCACTGCCGCCCCCGCCCCCGCCGCTGGTAACGGTGAGCGCCGCGGTCCCCTGCTTGCCATTCGCCGAGGTCGCGGTGATCGTCGCCGACCCGGCGGCGATTCCCGTCGCGAGCCCGGATGCGCTCACGGTAGCGACGGTCGTGTTGGAGCTCGCCCAGGTGAACGTTGTCGAGATGGGATTCCCGCCGGCATCGTACCCCTGCGCGGAAAACTGTTGCGTGGCGTTGACCGCGACGCTGGCGGATGAGGGCGTGACGACGACCGTCGCAACCGCAGGAGCGACATAACCGTCGTTCACGGCGTTGGGGGTACCGAAGTCGGTGGAGTTGTAGAGCGAGGTTGCGAGCTGCCAGTTCGTTCCGCCGACGGACGCGTGAGCGATGGTCGGGTCCTTGAGACTCCACGATTTTCCGGCGGTGGTGGAGGTGTAACTCACCGAGTCCTGCGTCACGCCGCTAGCATTCCTGAGCGCCAGCCAGTCGCTGGTGTTTGCAAGAGTGATGGCGGTTCCGTACGCGTACGCCTCGGTAACGCCGCCGTTGGTTCCCGTTGCCGACACCCGGCCGAGTACCACGTATCCGCCCGCAGGAACGTTTACCGACGCCGTGATGGGAGTATTGGTGTCGTTGCCCGAGGCGATGATGTAGTTCTGAATGTTGATCGCGGTGCCGCCGATGTTGGCGACCTCGAACCATTCGCCGTTTGCATCTGTCACGAGCGTGGGATCGGGCATCAGCTCGTTGATGACGAGCTTCGCCGCGGAGGCGGTGACGGCGTTGGAAGCTGTGGAGGGGGCGAGGAGCTTGGTGGGGACGATCAGATCAGTACAGGCGATGAGAGAGATTACCGCCAGCGGAACGCGGACTGCGCGCATCTGCAACCTCGTTGATGAAAGGTCCCTGAGCACCGCGCGGCGCATTGCCCGCGGCAACTTTCACGGCAGAAGGTAGGGGGAAAAGGGGAAAGCGCAACTGGAACTGCAACTGCAACTACAACTGAACAAGTGCCCAGTGCTCGGCTTGGCAGCCGGGCGCTGTACAGTCAACTACCCGGAGACTTCACGAGCGCGAGTCACGACAAGTCAAACCCCGTAGGCGACGAAAAGTTATAAGCTGTGCCACTCAGCACTGGGCACGTGTTCAGTTGCAGTTCGCCGTCTTCGTTAGAACTCCCTCGCGATCCCCACCGCCGCCGCCCGCACCGTACCCTCCCCTGAAGGTGCGGAACCCAGTACTTCTCGATCAGGTAGCGATTGTGCTCGGTGATCGTTCCGAACAAAAATGCGTGCGACGGGATCGCGCGGACGATTGCATCCCCCACCGAGTAGCGGACGATGTTGTCCAGCAGCTCGCGAACCTGTGGACTGGTGGGGTTCATCCCGGCGTCGCGAAGCGCTGCCACAAGCAAATCGGTTTCCGATGACGCCGCCGCGGAGTAAACGCGCTCGATCGCGTCGTCCTGGTGCGCCGACGCGTACGCGCTCGACACCGTGATCATCATCGGGCGCTCGGCCGCGTACATCCCGCTCGCATTAGCGTAGCGCACCACTTCCACCGTCCGCCGCTCCGGATTCCACGGTTGCCCGAGCGCCCGCTCGATGTTCGGCTGGATTGCGGGCGACGATCCGTTGATCATCGCGCGCGCAGAGAGCATCCAGGCGCGGTTCGCGGCGTCGTGCGCCGGCCACCATCTCGCGCCATAGGCGGGCTCGGCCAGCACCAGCGCTCTGCGGATGATGGGCGGAATCTGCGGATCGTAGGCGATCGTCTGCACCGGCGACGACGCGAGCGACGCGAGATGGTAGTCGAGATCCACGAGCGCCGAGTCGGACGAGATGCTCCACTTCGCGATCGCGTCGGCGTAGATGGCGATCGCTTCGTCCCAGTCGGCGCGCGCCGCGTCGGTGGCGAACGGAATCATCGGAGCGTCGGCGACGGCGGCAAGCATCAGCGGCTGGCGGCTGTCTAGCGTTGCCAAGCGCGCGCGGGCCAGAGCGTTCAGGAAGTGATGGAGGTTTACCCAGAAGTCGCTGTGGAATGCGAGGAACGGAACCACGTCGGCTGAAGGAGGCGAAGTGAATCCGTGGTCGGTCGGGGTTGCGGGGCGGCGGACCGGGCTCGGGGCCAGGTTGTACGGCTGGCAGGCCGAGGCGAGGAGGATCGCGGCGAGGAGGGGGGTTCGCACTCGGGAAATTAACGACAACTGCAGGGGCAACGGAACACGTGCCCAAAATTGAACGGCAACTGAACGCGTGCCCAGTTCTGAGCGAGGCAGCTCGGAGCCTCTCAGTCAACTACTCGGTGACTTCACCTGTGCACCTAAAGCAGGCCTCGAGCGCCGCCCGAGAAGTCAGCATCGCCTTGACTCCCGGGCTATCAGCTGCCCAGCTCAGCACAGGGCACTTGTTCAGTTGCAGTAGCCGTTGCCGTTGCCGTTGCCGTTGCCGTTGCCGTTCCTACTTCCACACCCCATCCACCGCCGCCGTCCCGTTCGGCACCAGCGACGGCGTCAATCCGAAATTCTCCTCGACCATCCGAAGCATTCCCAAATGCGTGAACGGCTCGTTCGACACCGTCCCCGCCTTCACCATCCCCCCGATCATCGCCGCGTAGATGAGATTCGGCCGCTGCGCGCCGAACAGCTTCTCCCGACCCGAAGTCGCCGACTCGTCGAACGTGACGACGACCAGCGTCGATTTCATCAACTCCGAATTGGTGACGATCGGCTTCAGGAACCCGCGCAGCCACTGCACCGCGGTGGAGAGCGGAGCGTCGTGGCCGTCGTGGATGAGATTCGGAATTACCATCGTGTACGCGGCGAGCGAATCCGGCCGCAGTCGATCGAGATTGCGGACGTGCGCGCACAATTCGGGATGGTCGCGGAATTCCTTGAAGCTGAGAAAGGGAACGTGCTTTCTCGAGTACAAACCGGCAGCGCGCCTGAAGTCGCACCTGGTCGGGACGGCGTCTTTGATCGGATAGTCTTCGGCGAACACATCCCAGGTGAGCCTCGCGCTCTCGAGCCGGCCCGCGATCGACGGCGCGTCGATGAGCAATTGCGCGTCGCCAAAATCCTTGTCGCTGTGCGCATCGGGATCTTCGATCGCCTTGTCCGACCCGATGAACGTCTGCCCGGCGGCGAGCGCCAGATAGTTCGGGTACGACGGGTGAGCGACGGCGTAGTAGTTCGCCAGATAGACTCCGCTCTTGGCCAGCGAATCCATATACGGAATGCTCGTCACCGTCTTTGCGTCCTCGTTCTCCAGCACGACGATGACGAAATGGTCGAAGTGGTGGTTCCCGGTGATCGCCGCCTGGATGGCGCCCGCCTTCGGGATCGGGGTGTTCTGCCCGCAGCCCGCGATGAAGGCGCCGGCAACGACTAGCGAAAGGGCTTGAATACGGATGGTAGGCATCTTTGAAAGGTAGAGTGGCATGATGACGGAAGCATTACCTGTGCCTCCCGCCGGCGATCCAGCCAAGCGTACATTTCCTGCGATGATCAGTCCCGCCCTCACACCGGAAATCGCGTCCAGATTCGCGCGGGCGGCGCTGGGT
>JALYYD010000075.1 GCA_030946775.1 Gemmatimonadota bacterium | reverse complement strand
GTGCAGCATCGAGCTCAAATGTTTCAGCGATGACTACGACCAGTTCGCCGGAAAGGGGGTCGAAATCCTGCCAATCTCGGTCGACTCGACAGACTCGTTGCGGGAGTTCAAGAACAAGCTGGGAATGAAGACCGATCTGCTGAGTGACTTCAAGCGCAATATTTCGCGCTCCTACGGGGTTCTCAACGAGGAGAAGTTCTACTCCAATCGCGCCTACTTCCTGATCGACCGGCAGGGAATAGTCCGCTGGTCGCACGTTGAGGAGCACGGGGGGCTGCGCCGGGAGAATTCCGAGATCCTGGCCGAGGTCGAGAAGCTGGGCTCAGCCGCCTGAAACAGGGGGTCCACACCCGTGACCCCGTCGGTGTCCGGCTCGTCTTAAGACGCAGGTTCAGGGGCCGGAATTTGCTCGGGAAGAGCTCAACCCGATCTGGCCGGAGTCTCCCGGATGGAAACAGGCAGAAATCGGATTTGTTTTTTGTGGTCGCGCGCGGGGTTCACCGTGATCGAAATGTTGATCGTGGTGGTTATCCTCGGGATAGCGGCGACGTTCGCGACGCCGGCGGTTTCGCGCTTCGTGCGGCACGATCGTGTAAATCGGGCTGCCACCCTCGTCGTAGCCGATCTTCAAAATGTGTTCGCCGTCGCCGGGAGGCAGCGCGCCCCTGTACGCCTCACGGCCGACAACTCGGCGCGGACCTATACGATTACCGATCGAAAGACCGGAACCGTCATCCGCACCCGTGATTTCGGCACTACTTCCGAGTACAGTCTGACGGCGCTGGTGCTCTCGCCGACAACCATAGATGTCTTCCCGAACGGCGTTTCCTCCTCCTCGCTCTCCGCGACGATAACAAACGGGGACTACTCGCGCACGGTTACGGCGAGCACGGCGGGATTTGTGAGGATATCACCGTGAGGCGCCGTGTGCGCGTGCGCCGCGCTCCGCGGCAGGGATTCATCCTCATCGAGGTGCTGGTGGCGATGGTGCTGCTCGGACTTGTGCTCTCGACGCTGGCGGCGATGATGTTCGCGGTCGCGAAGCGATCCGTCACATCGACGGGCGCTTCTTACCGCAACGCGATTCTGATGCAGGAGGTCAACCGTCTCGAGGCGCTCCCCTACGACTCGCTTGCCGTTGGCTCCTCGAGCGTGACTGTCTCCGCAATGCCGTACCCGCACACACGGGTCATCACGGTCAGCGCGCTGAGCTCGAAGGCAAAGCAGGTACAAGTAGTGATCACACCGAGCGTGGTGGCGTACAAACCGGACACGGTCAAGTTCAGTCGCACCTTGCCGGCAACTACGACGGCGCTCGACCAACCCACCGGCGGATGAAGCGGAACACTTTCAAGTCGCGTCGCGGGATGACGCTCGTCGAGCTGCTGGTAGGCCTCGTGGTACTCGGCGTCGTAGCGACGCTGTTCACGCGACTGCTCGTCGCGCAGGGCAAGTTCTTCGACAAGCAGGCGCAGGGAAGCGCGGCGAGAAACGTTTCGCGCGGAGCCCTGAATCGCGCGATCTCGGACATGCGAATGGTCGAGGCGGGTGGCGGCGTAATCGCAGCGTCCGGCACTTCGGTGACGGTTCGCATCCCGTATGCGATGGGCGTCGTCTGCGCGACCGCCGGGGGTGTAACTACGGCCACTCTTCTTCCGGTGGACTCGGTGATGTACTCACAGCCGGGCTTCTATGGGTACGCGTGGCGCAGCAGCACAACGGGACTCTACAACTATGTCGAGGCCGGGACTTCGGTATCCAATGGAACCGCGTCGATCTGCACCAATGCGGCGATCACGACGCTCACCAATGGAAAGGTGATCGCGCTTGCTCCGGCTCTTCCCGTCGCGGCGACGTTCGGGACGCCGGTGCTGCTCTTCCGCCGCGTGCGGTATGAGTTCAAGGCATCCACGCTGATTCCCGGGAAGACCGGGCTTTGGCGGACGGTCATCAACCCGAACGGCTCGGAGACGGCGGAGGAGCTGGTCGCTCCATTCGCCAGCACCGCGTCGTTCAAGTTCTTCGGCGTGAACAACGCAGTGGCCCAAACAAGTCCGCCGGCGGCGCTTTCCGACATTCGCGGGCTCGAGCTTCATCTCGACGGAATGAGCGAGCGGCCCGCGAGCGGACAGATCGCGGTGGAAGCCGCGCCGTTCGTGACGGCGGTATACTTCAAAAACCGGATGACCTGATGCGAAGAAATTTGGCCCTCTCGCGCGGCGGATTTGCCATTCCCGCCGCTCTCCTCACCATTCTCGTCCTCACAGTGTCAATCGCGGCGGGGTTCTCCATCGCCAGCGCGGAGCGACGCTCGGCGGAGGATCAGAAGGCGCAGATTACCGCCTTCCAGCTGGCCGAGCAGGGACTCGAAACGTTTCTAATCAAGCGCGACTCCCTCGGCTTTGTCACGATACCACCGGGCGCGAACGACAGCATCCGCATCACGCTCACCGGCGGCTACGCGGACGTGAGGCTCGACAGGATTCGCGCTCCGCAAGGGTCGCTGGCGGGACTCTACGTCGTGAGATCGCGCGGCGTTCAGACCAACGGCGTTTACGCCGGGACGCCCCAGGGAGTGAGGACAGTCGCTCAGTACGCTCTCTGGGAGCCGGCGTCGATGCAGGTTTTGGGCGGCTGGACCGCGATGTCCGGTTTTCAGAAGAATGGAAACTCTGGAACGCTCGGCGGCGCCGACGCGTGCGGCGATTCCGCGGCCGTGGCTGGAGTGATTGTGCCTCTAATCCCCGGTTATTCAGGGAAGGCCGGCGCAGCGTCGGGCTCACCGCCGATTGACTCCGTTACGAACGACTCGGTGCACATCGATTGGGCCGGGATCGTCAACGCGAACGTGATCACCCCGACGATAACCATGCCCGGCGGAACGTGGCCATCATTCGCCGATACGACGTACTATCCGATAATCAGAGTGAACGGCGACTTCAGTCTTCCGAGCAGCGGCCGCGGGACGCTGATCGTAACTGGTAATTTCAGTATCAGCGGCTCGACCGCCTGGAACGGCGTGCTCCTCGTGGGAGGGAGCATGACTTCCAATGGTAATAACGGAGTGCAGGGGGCCACGGTCAGCGGGTTGAATGTCAAGCTCGGTATGAACGTTCCCGTCTCAACTGCGAACGGAACGAAGAGCTACCAATACAATTCCTGCGAGGTTGCGAAAGCGATGTCCGCCCTCGGCGCGCTGGTGCCGCTCCCCAACACGTGGGTGGACAACTGGGTGGAGTACAACTAGCGTCACTGCGTGAAGATCCTCGTCATCGAAGACGATCCAACTGTCGGGCAGTTCGTCAAGCGCGGGTTCGAGGAGCAGCGCTGGCGGGTTGACCTCGTAGACAACGGCGACGAAGGAGAGGCGCGCGCCGACGCGGAAGAGTACGACGTCGTCATTCTCGATATGCGCCTGCCCGGAAAATCCGGTTCGCAGGTTCTCCAGGAGCTCCGCGCGCGCGGATTCGAGCGACCGGTGCTCGTCCTCACCGCACAGGACGCTGTTGACGCCAAGGTAGAAACCCTTCGCGCAGGCGCCGACGATTACGTCACCAAGCCGTTCGCGTTCGAGGAGCTTCTTGCCCGCGTCGAGGCGCTCGCCCGCCGCCCGCGCGCAATCGCGTCGTCCACGCTTCGTGTTTCCGATCTCGTCCTCGACGCTGCGACGCGCGAAGTCTCGCGGCAGGGAAAGGCGGTCGAGCTGACGCCGAAGGAATACACGGTGCTCGAATATCTGATGCGCCACGCCGGCCGCGTGATGAGCCGCACGCTGATCACGGAATACGCGTGGGGATACCACTTCGATCCGGGCACGAACATCGTGGACGTTGTGATCAATCATCTGCGCAAGAAGATCGACTTCTGTCCGAAGAAGCTCATCCACACCATTCGCGGCGTCGGTTATGTGATCCGTGAGGAGGCCGCGCCCGGCAAGGGCGGCTGATGCTCTCGACGAGGATTCGGCTGACGACGACGTTCGTCGTCGCGCTGGCCGCGCTCGCCGTCGCGCTCTTCCTCTCATTTCTCACCGCGAGAAACGCGAGCATCTACCGCGACATCGGGCAGTCGGCCGCTACCAAGGCCGATCTTGCCGCACGCGTCCTCCGGCAGGGTCTCTCGCTCGGACAGTCACCCGTCGTCGCCGGCGGCGAAGATGCGCTGCCGACGCTTTCGCCGAGGGTGACGAATCTCCTCGACGCGCTGCCCGGTTTCCTCCTTGCGGTGGACACCGTAGGCCGGGTCATCTACAAGTCTCCGGAAGTGCGGAGCCTCAACGACCCGGATCTGAGAAGTCTTCAGGACCAGCTGCAGCTGGTGCCGCTTTCCGGACAGGGGCTCCTGCTCCAGCTCGATTCGCTCGGGCAGCGGGTCCTGCTCGTGTCGGAGAGCTTGCCCGACGCGCCGGGAGGCGTGGCGCGCATCGTCGCCGGCGGAAACACATCGGTCGCGCGCGGAGTCCCACGCGAATATCTGGTGAGCGGATTCTTTCTCGCCCCGCTCATCATCCTCGTCGCGGGCATCACCGCATATCGTCTGCTGGCGCGAAACGCCCGGCAGCTCGACGAGATCACGCAGGAGCTGACCGCGATCACCGATGGCCGGAGTCTTCACCGCCGGCTCGTTCCCGCCGACGAGAGCAGCAACGATTTCACCGAGCTGGTGACAACGCTCAACGCGATGATCTCACGGCTGGAAAGCTCGTTCTCCGGCCTCCGGCGGTTCACCGCCGACGCGAGCCACGAGCTGAAGACTCCGCTCGCCGTCCTTCGCGCCGACGTCGAGAGAGCGATGAGCGACCGCGCCAACCAGAACGAGAAGCTCGTCGCGCTGGAGGAAGCTCTTCACGAGATCACCCGGATGGCCGACCTCGTTGAGAGCCTGCTCACGCTCGCCCGCGCCGACGAGGGTCGGTTCGACCTCCATCGCGAGCCCGTAAACCTTCAGCCGCTCGTTCAGGAGGTGTTCGAAACCGCGCTCATACTCGGCGAAGCCGCCGAGGTGACGGTGAATCTTCCGTTTACCGCCGATGTGACTGTAATGGCCGATCGGACGCGTTTGCGGCAGCTATTTCTCAACCTCGTTACCAACGCGATCAAGTACACCCCACCGGGGGGCAAGGTGGAGCTGGGGCTTGGCCAGCATCCGGATACTGTGACATTCGCGGTCCGGGACACAGGCATAGGAATCGCAGCAGCGGACGTTGATCACATTTTCGAGAGATTTTGGCGGGCCGATCGTGTGCGCTCGAGACTCTCCGAGCGCGGCGGATTCGGGCTCGGGCTGGCGATCAGCCAGTGGATCGCGCAGGCGCACGGAGGGACGCTGACCGTCGCGTCGCGTTTGGGGAGAGGGACACTTTTTACGGTGACGCTTCCTCTCCCGAGTGCGAAACCTGCGGTCTAGCGGAGGAGCGCCCGTTCATCGTATAAGTATCCGGAATTCATTGATTCTTAATCTTCGGGGCATTCCTCAGCGGACGAAATTCCGCGAGGTTACGCATGCCACTTCAACCCTGACGAAATGTTCAATCAGCTACTCGAGTCGAAGGCGAAGAAGGAGAAAATGGCTGGAGCGACCGTCGTCACGACGATCCTCTACGCGGCTGTGATCTCCTTAGCGGTATGGGCCACGGCCGACGCCGGCATCAAGAAGGACAAGACGAGCAATCAGTCCGTCAAGTTCGTCGAGATCAAGAAGGAACCGCCCAAGCCCGACGAGCCGAAGGACAAGCCGCCCCCGCCGAAGGAAGTAGTGATCAAGCCGCCGCCGCCGAAGGGTTTCCAGGTTCTTCGCGCACCGGTGAAGATCGACGTCAAGATCCCGGAAATCGATCTTTCCAAGTCGGTCACAAACGAAGCCGACTTCACCGGAAAGGGGGTCAAGGGCGGCGTCGCGAGCGGAGTGGTGGGCGGAACGGCGATCGTCACCGACAAGACCTATTTCGAGTTCCAGGTCGAGAAGCCGGCTCAGGCGGCGTCGGGAAATCCGTCGCCCCGCTATCCGGAAGTGCTTAAATCTTCCGGGGTCGAAGGCAAGGTTATGGCACAGTTCGTGGTATTGGAAACGGGCAGAGCCGACATGAGCGATTTCAAGATTCTGAGCTCCGACAACGACCTGTTTTCATCCGCAGTGAAGAACGTTCTCCCGTCGATGCGCTTTCTCCCGGCGGAGATCGGTGGCAAGAAGGTGAGGCAGCTGGTGCAATTGCCGTTTGAATTCAAGATCAACCGCTAACCAACGACCGGAGTAATAAAATGCAGCTGTCGCTCCTCGACATTTATAACCAGATGGCCGGCTTCGCCAAGGGCATTGTCTATGTCCTTTTGGCTATGTCCCTGTGGTCTCTCTCGATCGCCATCAAGAAGTGGTGGGACCTGAAGAAGGCACAGGCCGAGACCCGCAAGTTCGCCCCCGAGTTCTCGCAGTTCCTCGAGGAGGACAACCTTTCAGAGGCGGTCACCCTCGCCGACAAGTACAAGAGATCGCACGTCGCCCGCGTCCTTGGCGGCGCCCTGACGGAAATCCGCCCGCTTATCCAGGACGGCTCGGTCACGGTCGGCGACATCAACTCGGCTGAGCGCGCTGTCGAGCGCGAGATGCTGATGACGATCACGGACATGAAGCGCGGACTCGGCGTTCTCGCCACCGTCGGCGCCACGGCTCCGTTCGTCGGACTTCTCGGAACGACGATGGGTATCGTGAACGCGTTCGCCGGTATGGCCGCGTCGGGCGCCGGCGGTATCGCCGCGATTTCGTCCGGTGTTTCCGAGGCGCTCATCACGACCGCATTCGGTCTCATCGTCGCCATCCCCGCCGTGTGGCTGTTCAACTACTTCCAGGTGAAGCTCGACAATCTCACCGCCGAGATGACGTACACCTCGAAGGAAATGATCGACTACATGATCAAGAACGTCAGCGGAACGGGCGAGTTCGGCCGCAGCCGCTTCACGCGCGAATTCAACACTACCGCGACTTCGGGCTCGGGTCCGATCTCGCAGTAGCCGGCGGGAGACTAGCCGATGTCAATGTCAATGGGCGGTAGTGGCGGGTCGAAGGTGAAGGCGGAGCCCAACGTGACGCCGATGATCGACGTCATGCTGGTGCTGCTGATCATCTTCATGCTCGTCATTCCCGCCATCAACGCGGGATTCGTCGCGATCCCTCCGATGGGGCAGAACCTCAAGCCCCATCCGGAGGAGGACGATGACCAGGTTCTCGGCATCGACGTGAATGGGCAGTACTTCCTGAACAAGAAAGCCATTCACAACGCGGATCTCGCGACAGAGCTGAACCGGATTTACACAGCGCGGACGGTGGACAAGGTTCTGTTCATCAAGGCCGACAAGAATCTCGATTACGGGAAGGTGCTGGACGCGATGGACATTGCCGCGCACAATCAGGTTACCGTGACGGCGATGATCACCGATCAGCGCCCGGGCACCGTCTCGAACCTCGCCGAAGATCGCATCGGCGGCATCGGAGGTAAGAAGTAATGGCGATGTCCAGTGGAGGTGGGGGAAGCGGCCTCACCAACGATATCAACGTCACTCCGATGATCGACGTGCTGCTCGTGCTGCTCATCATCTTCATGATGATCATCCCGATGTCGCGGAAGGCGATCGATTTGCAGCTGCCCGATCCGACGCCGCAGGACCAGCCGTCGGGTCCGCCGCCGCCGCAGATCGTGCTCGAAGTTCTCCCCGGCAACGTGTTCAAGGTGAACACGCAGCCGGTGGCGAAGGCCGATCTCCCGAACAAGCTGAAGGAGATTTATACCGGCCGTCCGGAGAAAATCATTTTCGTGAAGGGCGCCGAGAAGGGCGTCACCTACGGCGATGTTATCTGGGCGATTGACGTCGCCCGTGGAGCCGGAGTGAAGGTCATCGGCGTTCCGCCAAAGGACGTACAGTAACAACGCGTTATCGCCCGCCCGCCGGGCTGCCGCAGAAGAAGCGTGAAGACTGGAAGGGGATCGTCGCGTCACTACTCGTGCACGCGGCGATCCTTTTTCTTTTCCTCGGGCCGTTGATCGCGACGACGTCGTTCCGCGGCGAGGATGTTCCTGGAGGCGGCGGACCGGGCCCCGCCGGCGGTGGTGGTGGAGGGAGTGGCGGATTGCACGAGCGTCTGGAGTTCGTGCAGGTGCGGTCCGATCCGACGACGCTGCCCGTCGCGCCGCCGATCGTGCCACCGGTGCCCAAGCCCGTCTTGCCGCCGCTCGTCACCCCGGCTCCTGTGCTGACGCCGGTGAACGAGCCGAAGGAAGGACCGCCGAGCGGGGGAAGCGGAGTCGCCGGGACGAGCGGATCGGGACCGGGGACTGGAGGGGGAGTCGGCTCGGGGATCGGATCCGGCCGCGGGAGCGGAGTCGGGCCGGGAACGGGAGGGGGGCCGGCGAAGGATTATCCGCCGACGCCACGCGAGGTATTTCTGCCGCCTCTGCCGCAGCCGGCGAGCGTCCGCGGCGAGCACCTTCGCGCGTGGTTCGATGTCGACGAGAAGGGGAATTCGGTGCTGCTATCGTTCGAGAAGTCGAGGGACGGAGGTTACAACCGGCTGCTCGAGAATACGTTACGAGCGACGAGGTTCCGGCCGGGAGTGGGGGCGGATGGGGTTCCGAAAAGGGATACCGCGATGATTGAGATCATTTTTTGACTCGCGGACCGCGATGACTGCGGACTGAACAACTGAATGCTGAGCGCTGACCGCTAAGCGCTATCCGCTACGCGCTGCGGACACACTGACGTCACTACCCGGCTGGCCGGGTTGACTCTGAGGCGAGGCTTTTAAGAAGGCCGTGAAGCATCATTCTCACGGCGAGCACTTGGTCGAGCGTAGAGTTAAATGCTTTTTGGTCGATTGCCCCAATGTCGCGCGCAACGATGAGATGGTATTCGAGCTCGCTGCTCGAGTTCAGCGCAATCCTGAGAAACCGCGAGAATTCCTTAGGGCTTGTTTGTCCCCGTCCCTCGACGATGTTCGTTGGGACTGACATCGCTGCGCGCATTATCTGCCCGCGAAGTGCCGC
>JALYYD010000072.1 GCA_030946775.1 Gemmatimonadota bacterium | reverse complement strand
CCCATTTCTCTCCCCACGAATTGAGGATGAGGAGCGCGCCCCTCTCCGATTTGTCCGTTGCAGACGCGAATGTCTTTTCGTCGTCGTAGCCGGCAACCGTCACCGCGTGGCTGCCGAGCTTCTGATCGCCCGAAGGCGGATACGGCAGCTCTCCGTTCGTCATCGAGCCCTTGATGATGTCGCCATACAATGGGAAACCGATCGTCGTCGGTATGTTAGCGGCGAGGTGGCGCTTGATCATCTCCAGCAGCTCGACCGGCTTGGTACTCGGTGTCCCATCGGCGTCCTGTGTATCGAGGCGATAGTAGGTGACGGCCCGATAGTCCGAGGCCAATGCATAACAGAATGCGGATGGCTCTTCGTCGAACGCTGCTGCCGCGGCGGGATCGGCGACATCAGGGTACGGAAAGAATTTCTCAGGGGGCGAGCCGATCATCTTCAGCGCGCCCATCGCCTGGCGGATGTAGATCCCGTTCTGCGGACTCCCCTTCGCCTCGGCGAGGTTCTTGGCAACGCGAAAGAGAAATCGCCGCGAAGGCGCGATGGATTTTCCAAAGCTGCGGCGCTCGAAATACTCGACCAGCGCGGCGACGACGTGCGCGGCGCAAGTGTTGAAATTTCCCTGGAGCTTGGGTGAAGGGCACCACTCGCGCAGGTCCACTCGCTTCGGGATAGGAGGCGGCTTGGTGGTTTTCCCGGCGCCGGCGCGCTTGCGCACGAGGAGTGCCTTCACCGCCGGCGACTGCGGGCCGTGATCACGGCTGTCCGCCGGCTCCGGAGTCCAACCGGTGAAGACTTTCGGGCCACTCTCCATTCACTCTCCTTGAGGTGAAAGTTTCCGCTTTCCGCCTGCGGTTACCGCGCGTAATATGGCTCGTGAATGCACCACCGGAAACTCGAGGCCCGATGAAGCTGAAAAACCACGGTTGGCTGGCGGGAACAGTCAGCGGATGACCGAGTCGTATGGTGCCTGCCGCGTCGTCAGGGAAATCGGCGCCGGCGGGATGGGCCGCGTGTATCTCGCCGAGCTGACGGAAGACCGTCCTTACGCCAAGGCGGGAACGCAGGTCGCGGTGAAGGTGCTTCACGCCTCGCTCGAATCGGACGAGGACCTCGTCCGCAGGTTCGAGCGCGAATGGAAAATCGGCGAGCTCATCCGGCATCCCTCGGTCGTTATCACGTATGAGACCGGAGTGGAACATTCGAGCGGCGTCGCCGAGCGCTATTTGGTTCTGGAGTATGTCCCCGGGACGTCGCTGCGCCAGCTGATGTCGCAGCTCGGCACACTGCCGGAAGCGCTTCTTCGCCACATCTCGGCGCGCATATCGCGCGGCCTCGCCGCCGTTCACGCCGCCGGCGCCATCCACCGTGACATCAAGCCCGAGAACGTGCTCATTACGCCCGAGCACGAAGTGAAAGTGATGGATCTTGGCATCGTGCACGTCGGCAACGCGACGAAGCAGCTCACCCAGACGGGAATGGCGCTCGGCACGTTCAGCTACTCCGCGCCGGAGCAGCTCGGCGCCGAGGGAGTGACCGGGCGGTCGGACCTCTACTCGCTGGGCGTGATCATGTACGAAGCGGCGACGGGCACGCAGCCATTCGCCGCGGAGAGCTTTCCAGCGGTGATGTGGCGTCACTTCGAGATGATTCCGCCGCGGCTCGGCACCGTCGATTCTACGATCACTCCCTTTCTCGACGAAGTCGTCGCCAACCTGCTGCAAAAAGATCCCGCGCTTCGCTTCGAGACCGCAGACGCTCTCGCGGCGGCGCTGGAAGATGGAGAGGAATCCGATTGGTGGCGCGCGAGAGAAACGTCATCGACCGAGGCGCCCCAGCGCGGCGCCCTTCGCAACGCGCGCATCGCGCGGGACACTGAGTTCGTCGGGCGCGGCGCGGAGATGGCGGCGCTGCGCGAGATTTTCAAGGCGACGGTGGCAGGTCAATCCGGCGCCACCCTGCTTCTGGACGGCGAGTCCGGGATCGGGAAATCGCGCCTCATCGCGGAGTTCGTCGCCGATCTGGAGCGTGAGGATTCGAAGGTGACGGTTCTGTACGGAGCCAGCCCGCCCGATGCGTCGGGTTACGCCGGACTGGCGCGCGCTGTGGTGGATCATTTCGGCAAGGCCGCGCTGGCGACGAGGCTCGGGGGCTGCCTGCACGGGCCGGACGCGCTGATTTCCGCGTTCGCTGCGGTGATCGCTGGTGAAGCAGTGAGAGATGACCAGCGGATTCCCGACGACACGGTTCAATCGCTATTCGGCGAGCTCGCTCGCAGCCTGGCGGAACGCAGTCCGCTCATCTGGGTGGTGGATGACGTCGCCTTCGCCACTCCCGGGACGAGACGCGTGATCGGAACGCTGGCCGATCAAGTGCGCGACCACAGATTTCTGCTGGTGCTGGCGGGATGCGTGGCGAGCGGCTCGGAGATCGATACTCTCATCACTTCCCTTCCCAAGTCGAAGCGCCTCGCTCTCGCGCCTCTCGGTGAGGATGCGGTCGTCAAGCTCGTATCTGACAAGGTGCACCGGCCGGGGCTGGCGGAGGAGCTCGGCGGAAACATCGCCGCTCGCAGCCGCGGCAACCCGCTGTTCGTCATCGAGACCCTGCGGGAGCTTGAGCTGAACGGAACACTGACACGGTTCATCGAGGATCCGGCGGCGGTGCGCCGCGAGCTCGAAGCCCTGCCGGTTGGAGCGACTGTGCGCGACATGCTTCGCGCCAGACTGCGCGGAGTTTCCGAAAGCGAGCGCGCTCTGCTCGATGTTTCGTCAGTCTATGGTCACGACATCGACGCCGATCTCGTGGCGAGATCGCTTGGCCAGCCGCGGCTTGCAGTGCTGCAGTCGCTCGCCGCGATCGAGCGGCGGACCGGAATAGTCAGATCGCTGCGATCGAGTTTCAGCTTCGATCACCCCGAGATGCGCGAAGTGGTGTACCAGCTCGTTCCCGATCTGCTGCGCGCGGAGTATCACGCCGCGCTCGCCGACGCGTATTCGGCTCGGATGCAGACAGCGAATAACGGAGTGCCGGGCGGCGCCGATTCGTTGTTCCTGGCGAGGCACTTCCTTCGCGCCGGCAGGCGATCGGACGGGCTCGCATCGGTCGTCGCGGCGCTGGCGCACCTGAGCGGGCAATACGGAACCGATCGGCAGACGATCGAGCTTGGCGACATCGCACTGGAGGCGGTCGCCGACCACGAAACTTCCCTGAGGTGTCAGATACAGCTCTCGCGCGCGGACGCGCTCACGCGTCTCGGCCACACCGATGACCAACGGGCGGCGGCGGAAAGCGCGATGGCAGCCGCGGAGCTGCTCCACGACAGCGATCTGCTCGCGCGCGCGGGCTACACGCTGGCGAGAACACGATTGACCGTCGGTGAATACGACGCGGCGTCGGAGATGCTGCACCGGGCGCTCACCGACGCCAGAGCGGCGAATTCGAAACGGTGGGAGTGCGAAATCGCCGGGAGCATCGGACGGATTCACCTTCTCAGAGGACGCGTAGCCGAAGCGGAGGAATATTTCATCCGGTTCATCGAGCTCGCGCGCGAAGTCGGCGATCCCGGACTCGAGTGCCGGGCTCTGGACGTAATGAGCAACATGCTGCTGGCGCTCAACCGCCAGGACGAAGCCGCGTCATACCTCGACCGGGAGGTGAAGCTCGCCAGCGCGGCCGGTCTGCGCGACAGCGAGATAATGGCGTCGTTCGGACTCGGGATGGTCGCGCTCTGGCGTGGCGACCTCGGCGCGGCGCGAACCCAATTCGAGCATCAGCTTTCCCTCTCGCGCGACCTCGTGCAGGGCTCGACGCTGGCGCACCTCGGCCTGGTGATGATGTGGTGCGAGTGCGGGCAGCCGGATCGCGCCGAGGATCATATCCATCGCGGAATGTGGTGCCTAAGCTGCGCCGTCTCGGCGCGGTCCATTCCGCGATGGATATGATCCTCGGCGCGATCCGGCTGCCCGC
>JALYYD010000058.1 GCA_030946775.1 Gemmatimonadota bacterium | reverse complement strand
TGCCGTTCTTGACGATTGCGATTGCCGCGTGTGCGCCGACGGCAAAGCGTGCGAGCGAGAGCCCTGTCACTCGTAACGTCTCGGCCGACAGCCTGGTGCTTCAGCGCACACGCTGCTTCGGGTACTGTCCCGCGTACAGGGTAACGGTAACAGCATCGGGGCTGATTTCGTATCAGAACGAGAACCCGCGGGATACCGCGCCCGACGCAGTGTCATCTACATCTCCTTCGGCGCTCCGATACCTCGCTGCGCGGGCACAAGCGATCGGATTTTTTGAGCTGCCGCCGGAGATCGCGAGTGATTCAGAGCTTTGTCCGCGCCGTGCTACCGACATGCCGACGGCGATAGTCACGATTTACGCGCCGGATTCGACGAAGCGTGTGTCCGACTATCACGGGTGCTTCGTTGGGCGGGATTCGTCGATGCCAACGCGCCTCGCCAAGCTGCGTGCGTTCGAAGCCGAAATCGATTCAGTCCTCGGCTCGGCGCGCTGGGTGAACCGCGCTCAATCTCGCTAATCAGCCGTCGGAAAGGCTCTCTAAGAAATTGATCCTGCCTAGAATCGAAAAATCTTCCCCAGCGCCTTGCTGATCTTTTTTCCGATGTCCTTCTCCCACGAGCGCTGATCGGGCCAGTTCTGCGGTAGTGAATCACCGCCGTTGTCCTGGTAGTCGGGCCCGTGCACGGGACACGATGTAGTCGGCTCGGTGCCGGGCTTGAAATAATCCTGCTGTCGGATCGGGCAATACTCGTTGGCGAGAAATCCCGTCTGTGCATCGATGACCTTCATCGACATTCCAGCCGGCGGACTCCAGGCGTTCGGCGGCGCCATCTCGCGCCAGCTGGTCGAATACCATTCCGCCCACGCAGGCGCGGCGAGACCTCCCCCCGATGCGTTCGGCGCGATGGGCGCGGGATTGTCGAAACCGAACCAGAACGCCGCGATGACCGTCGGCGTGTAGCCGACGAACCATACGTCTGCGCCATTATTGGTGGTACCGGTTTTCCCCGCGACGAGGCCCTTTACGCCGTAGTCACGAATGGGTCTCCCCGTTCCGTAATTCACGACGCTCTGCAGCATCGACGTTACCTGGTACGAGTCGCGGGGATCCATCACTCGCTCGAGCGGCGTGTTGTCGCTCGTCCACAACACCTGTCCGTCTGAGGTCTCGATGCGGCGGACGAGGCGTGGTCGCACCTTAAACCCGCCATTGGCGAATGGTGCGTACGCCGTGACGAGCTCGATCGGCGTGACCTCGATGGCGCCGAGGGCAATGGAAGGGAGCGCCGGAATGTCGCTGACGATTCCATTGGCGTGCGCGCGTGCGATGATCCGGGACAAGCCGACGACCTGACTCACTCTTACCGTTGCGGCGTTCGCCGATTTGATCAGCGCGCGGCGAAAAGTGATGCGGCCGTTGTATTCGTTGTTGTAGTTGGACGGCGACCAGACCGAGCCCCTTCCGCGCCCGTCTGCGCGCGGCTGAATCACGTCCACCGGTTCGTCATCGACCTCCGACGCCGGTGTGTATCCCGATTCCATTGCCGCAGCATACACGAATGGCTTGAACGCAGAGCCCGGCTGGCGGTGCGCGGCGAGCGCGCGATTGAAATTTCCGCGCTCATAGGCTCTGCCGCCGGTGATCGCGCGGAGGTCGCCGTTGCGCGGATCGATGGCGATCATCGCTCCCTGAATCACGCCGCGCCTGTACGCCTCGGACTGAATCGCCGATGCTCGGCGTCTCACCGCGCGGTCAGCCGCGACTTGCGCTCTCGCGTCGAGCGTCGTATAGACGGTGATGTCAACGATGTCACTGCTCCCGCTCTTGAGCACGGAGTCGGCGATGGCGCGCACGGCGTCGAGCGCATAGGAATCGTTCGCATCGACCGGATGCCACTCGTCGCGCGCGATGCGGAGCGGCTGCGCCTGCAATCCCGCGACGCGTTCAGGAGAGATATACTTCTCGTTCGCCATCAATGTGAGCACGAGATTTCGCCGCGCGATGGCGCGCTTCGGATTTCTGCGCGGCGTGTAAACCGACGGCCCTTTCGGCAGCGCGGCGAGCATCGCCGCTTCATCCATATTCACGCGGCTCACGCTCTTGCCGAATAGATCGCGGCTCGCCGCTTCGACTCCGTAAACGCCGTTCCCCATGTAAATGGCGTTGAAGTAGAGCTCGAGGATCTGATTCTTGGTGAGCGATTGCTCGAGAAGACGGGAGATGCGCAGCTCGAGCAGCTTCTGCGGCAGGGATCTCGCCGTGTAGCGGCGGTACGCGAAGGTATTTCGCGCCACCTGCATTGTGATCGTGCTGAATCCCTGCACCGTGTGGTGAGCGTGGATGTTAGAGGCGAGGGCGCGCAGGAATCCCTTAAAGTCCACGCCGTTGTGCTTGTAAAAGCGGCGATCCTCGGTGGCGATGAATGCCTGCCGCACGAATACCGGAACGAACGAAAGGGGCACGTTCACCCGCCGGACGGTCTCGAGACGGCCCATCACGATGCCGTTCCGGTCCATGATCCGGCCGCCCTCATCGGGCTTGTAAGCCTGGATGTCGTGCGGCCGAGGGCACTTGTCGAATCCGCACGTAATCAGCCAGGAGTCGAGAACTATGACCCCGAGAATGCTTATTGCGAACAAAGATGTGATTATTACATCACGCCGGGTTTTCGGCGGCCAGCCAACAATCTTCATAGATCAGAGAATGTACCGCACATCGGTTTTGCTGCTCATGCTGCTCGCGATCCCAGCATGCAAGGGAACCCCCTCCTCTGCATCCGCCGCGCCATCCTCCGCTACGGCTGGGGGGGGCTCGGAAATAAATACACCGATTGCCACCGATTCGGGCCCGCCGGCTCCGCCGAAGCCGACCCCGCTGCCTATACCGGCACCAGGGCGCGGCGCGGCGAACCAGCTGGGGCGGATTCCCGTGCTCGAGTATCACGTGATCGGGGGCGCCAAGGACGGCCTGTATACGAGGACGGCGGCGCATTATCTCGCCGATCTCGACGCAGCCTACAAGCTCGGCTATCGCCCCATCACCATTGCGCAGATGCTGGACAAGAATTTCAGCGACGTGCCCGCGGGGATGTCTCCGGTTGTGGTCGTATTCGACGACGCTTCGCCCTCCCAGTTCCGTTACGTCGAGAGCGGTGGACAGCTTCAGATCGACCCGACCAGCGGGGTCGGTATCTGGCTTGCGTTCGCGAAGACGCACCCCGGCTGGAAGAACCGCGCGACATTCTGCCTTCTCAACGGCGCCGCCGCGGGGCACAATTTCTTCGGCGACAGCCCGAAGTTCGACGGGCAGAAGAGGGAATGGAGATTCACCAAAGTGAAATGGCTCGCCGACAACGGATTCGAGCTGTGCGACCACACGGTGTGGCACGCCCGTCTCGACAAGTTTTCCGACGCTATCGTGCAGGAGCAGATCGCGCGGAACCAGATGGGAATCGATTCCGCGGTCCCGGGCTACAAGATCCGCACGCTGGCGCTTCCCTACGGAATCTGGCCGAAGAATCGTCAGCTGGCGTGGCAGGGAACGTGGACCGATCCGAAGACGAATCAGGCGCATCCCTATCGCTTCGAAGCGGTGCTCGAGGTAAGCGGAGGTCCTACGCGGAGCCCGTACGATCCGGCGTTTAATCCGCACAGCATCAATCGCATCGAAGCGATCGGTGATGACATTCAGAAAACGCTGACTCGGCTCGCGCAAACGAACACGCGCTTCGTGGTGAAGTAGCCGCGAGCTAACTGCTCGCGAATCAATCGGTCGGCGAAGGGCTCCCCCTCCGTCCTCCCTTAGCTTCGCGAGAGTTTCTCGAGCTCCGACCACCTCTCGACTGCGCGGCGGAGATGCGGGATGACGATCGATCCGCCGACTACGAGACCAACCGAAAGTGTCTCGAACATCTCCGCGCGCGTCACCTTCTCCTCGGCGCAGCGCGTGAGATGATAGGTCACGCAGTCGTCGCAGCGGAGCACGAGCGACGCAACGAGGCCGAGCAGCTCCTTCGTTTTCACGTCCAGCGCGCCAGCTTCGTACGTGCGCGTGTCGAGAGCGAAGAAGCGGTTGATGACGAGATTGTTCTCGCCGAGTATCTCGGCGTTCATCTTCTCGCGGAACTGCCGGAATTCGTCGAGAGAAGATCCGTGATCGTGCGGTGGCTTTTCAGTCATTGAGCGAGTGGCGAAATGGATTTCGCGCGACATCCGGCGCGCACGCACATAACTAGAACTTCCATTTCTCGAGAGTGGATATCGCCTTCTCCAAAGCGCTGCGCTGCTCCGGGATCGTCGCCGTGGCGAGCAGCTCCCGATAGGTAGCAACCGCGAGATCCACTGCTTCGTAGTCGTGCTCGGCGCCGGCGAGGCTCGCCGCATTGTCGGCGAGATTTGCCTTGGCCAAATCATCCAATGGAAAGCGCGCCGACACCTGCTGCCATCGCGCCACACGCTGCCGGGGATCGGATTCGGAAAGTGCCCACAGATGCCAGCCGGCGCGATTCTCGGGATCGGCGGCAATGGCGCGATTTGCGAGATCACCGACGGCTTCAGGACCGTGCCCGGTGAGCCAGTAATGGTTCGCTAGCGCAACCAGGGCGCGGGCGTCGTTCGGGTTCTGGCGAACGTTCCGCTCTAGCTCGGGCTGGGGGTCTTTCAGGTCGTCCATCGGGCGTAAGCTACCCGAAGGCCGCGTGCCCGGACAATGGATTGCGCATGCCGAAATCAGCCATTGCTGGACAATTGCGAAGGGCGATACTACCATTCTTGTACGGATGCAGCCCCAGGGGCGCATCTCCACGGTATAGATACAGTCCGGGTACCCGCGTGAGTTCTTTCCGCGACCGCCGGGCAAGCCCAGCACAGCAGCTTTTCTTCTTTCCTAGCCACACCACAACTGAATGACTGAACGCCGACGTCCTAATCGTCGCGGCCGCGGACCTCGTCCGTCCGGCCAACAATCTCCCGAACTAAACGGTGACGCAGACCCGTATCTGGAGCAAATGGATTCAACGACGCCACCACCCGATGCCGGGCAGCTGCCGGACGCGCGCGATGAAGCATCATCGCCCGCAGTTCCGCCGCCGTCCCCTGCGCCCGCTTCTCCACCGATGAGCTCGAATTCATCCGACGGCGGAGGAGACTCACAGTCGTATCAGCAAAACGATACCGGCAGCCAGAATTCCAATTCTCAGTATGGCGGCGGTCCCGCCGCTCCGATGCACGACCGGCAGCAGTACAGCGACCAGTCGAACGATCGCGGCAACTACAATCGGAATCAGCAGGGCGGCCGCGGCCAGGGCGGACAAGGCGGCAATCGCAACGATCGCAACAACGGCAGGCGCGGACGGCACAACCAGCGCGGACGCGGACGTCCCAACCAGAATCAAAACCAGAATCAGAATCAGGGCGGCGGGGAAAATCGCCAGCGCGAGCAGCAATCGCGTCAGCCGATCGCTCCCATCGTTCCCGATGGAGAGTCCATAGGCTGGTACGATCCGCAGCGCGACGGCGGCTTCATTCGCCGCGCCGCGAACAGCTATCTCGCCGAGCCGGGTGACGCGTACGTTCCGCTCAACGTCGCGCGCCAGTACAACCTCCGCCGCGGCGACAATGTTCGCGCCAGCACCGGTCACGACCACAGGGGGCGTGTCGTCGTCGCCGAAGTGCAGGAGATCAACAACCAGGCTCCCGACCTCGCGCTGCGCCGTCCCGATTTCGGATCGCTCATCGCGTCGTACCCGGAGAGAAAGCTGAAGCTGGAAACCGGCCGTCCCGCCAAGGGCGGACCGGAATTGACGCGGCGCGCCATCGATCTCATCGCACCGATCGGCTACGGCCAGCGCGCGCTCATCGTCGCGCCGGCACGCGCCGGAAAGACGATGCTTCTGCAGGCGATCGTCGAGGGCGTTGCGATCAATCATCCGCAGGCAGTGCTGCTGGTGTTACTTGTGGACGAGCGGCCCGAGGAAGTGAGCGAGATGATCACCTGGGGTTACGGCGAGGTTGTCGCCTCCAGCTTCGACATGCCGGCCGCCCGTCATACGGACGTGACGGAAATGGTTCTCGAGCGGGCCCGCCGCCTTGTGGAAATGGGCAAGGACGTGGTCATCGTGCTCGATTCAATCACCCGAATGGGCCGCGCCTTCAATACCGTCGAGCGCGGTACCGGACGCACCCTTAGCGGCGGCCTGGATGCGACGGCGATGGCCAAGCCGAAGGCGTTCTTCGGCTCTGCGCGCTCTGTAGCCCCTGAGCACGGAGGCGGTTCCCTCACGATTATCGCCACCGCCCTAGTGGAAACGGGGTCCCGGATGGACGACGTGATCTTCGAGGAGTTCAAGGGGACCGGCAATTGCGAGATAAAGCTCGACCGGTCGCTGGCCGAGAAACGGATCTTTCCGGCCATCGACGTGGCTACCAGCGGTACAAGGCGTGAAGAAAAGCTCTTCCGCCCCGACCAACTTGAGCATGTCTATACACTTCGGCGCGGTTTACAGCAGATGCCGTCCAGTTCGGCTATGGAGTGGCTCATCAAGCGAATTGCCGGTACGCCGGGGAACGACGCCTTGCTGGAAGGCCTCTGACCGAGCGCTGAAAACGGTGCGCCTCGCTGCCGCCGTCATTGCCGGCGCTTTCCTCCTCGCGCCGGTGAGCGCCCGGGCTCAGAACAAACAGCCCGACAAACCGGAGATCGTAAAGCTCACCGTGAAGGGCGTGCACGTGGTGAAGCTGGACGAGCTGCTGCAGAGCATCTCCACATCGCAGTCGAGCTGCAACGGCTTCATCCTCAAGCCCGTCTGCTGGATCACGAAATCGCACATCGTTTACAGCAGGCAGTACCTCGACCACGAGGAGCTGAAGCGCGACGTGCTGCGAATGCGCGTCTTCTACTGGAAGCGCGGCTATCGCGATGCCGAAGTGGATACAGCGGTCGTTCAGGAAAGCCCGCATAAGGTCGCCGTCACGCTGACCGTGCGCGAGGGCGCGCCGACGATGGTGAGCAAAGTCGTCGTCAACCAGGCGACGCCTCTCCTCAAGGACAAGGAAATCGCGAAGCGCGTGGTGCTCGGCGCCAATTCCCCGCTCAACCTGATTCGTCTCGACTCGTCCCGTGTCTTCCTCGAGCAGAGTCTGTGGGACAAGGGGTAC
>JALYYD010000057.1 GCA_030946775.1 Gemmatimonadota bacterium | reverse complement strand
CGTTCAATGCGGCAGCGCCCGCGTTGGCCATCAGTTGATATCCCTGAACATTCGGGTGAACACCGTCGAGACTCACGTACTGCCCATACGGACTATTGCAAGAGAACTGCACACCGACGGAGTAAGGCGGCTTCGGGTTGACGTTTGCGGCGAGCACGGCATCGAGATCCATGAACGCCCATCCGCGCGCCGATGCCTCCGACTTGATGTAATTATTCATCGCGGCGACCGTCGCAGTGAGTGTCGTCACATCGGCTGGCGTGAGAATGTTGTCCTGCGTTCCCGGAACGTCTGTGCAGCTGAGGAAGTATGCCGATCCCGTCGCGCGCGCAGTGGCGACCGCGGTCCCGATCTTCGACGGCACATAGATCAGATTCGCGCTTCCGCTGCAGTCTGCGTTGACGACGACGCCAAAGCCGAGGAGCTCGGCGCGGTCCTGATAGATCGCGTCGCCCGTGCGAAGGGAAATGATAGACGCCGTGTTCGGCACTCCGACGAGGAGCACCTTGGCGCCCGTCTTCGCGACACTGTCGAGCACAGCCTTGTACACCGGCTGCCAAACCGCGAGGGGGACGTAGGTGAAGGGCGTTCGGTACGCGGCTGCCGGCAGCATCAGTCCGGAGGTCGCCGCACCGAGCACTTCGTTCGCGCCCAGCTCGACGGATACAAGCGTCGGGTTCTGCATCAACATCGCCGTGACCTGCGTCTTGCCCGAGGGGAGAACGACCGAGTATTGGCGGCGACGCTTCTGGCTTTCGACTTTCGTGCTCTCAGGGGTAATGTACAGCGCGTCATAGGTGACTGCGCCGTCAAGCGCCACATCCTGCGTCGGAAGCGTGATGTTTGGGAACAGCGCGCAGACAGTATCCGCTGGAATAGTTCCCGGCGCTGCGGCTCCGCTCAAACGTCGTCCGAACTGCAGCGGCGCGATAAAGGGAGAGAAACATCCCGGCCCTTGAATGAGCGGCTGTGTGTACGTCGCCATCGCTGTGTGCGCGAGGAGTGCCGTCCAGTCTTCCCGCTGCGAGGTGTAGAGCACACCGTCTGACTGCACCCCCATCGAGAGGCTCGTTCCAATCGCCACGTAACGAGCGAAAGCGTCCTGGCCTTTCGGCCCGGTCGTGGTCTCGTTGTCTCCCTCGCACGCCGCGAGTGCGGCGACTGCGAGTGCACCACCCATCAACAGCCACGAGCGCTTCATTAATCTCTCCTGAGAATTGATCGAACGGCTCGCCTTGCGAGGCCGAGAGGGAATATCTGTTAACGTGCGAATACCCGCCACCCTTGTTCGCGAACCTCCGCGCCATGCTCATCGAGCCGCGGAGGCGGCAGCCGCACCGAACCGTCCACCGGCGACGCCACTCCGGTCAGCGCAGACGCATCCATACTCTTGAGGGCTGCGCCCACGGTTCTCACCTCGCCGCACGGCACGCCAGCGCTCTTCAATGTCTCCACCCAGTGTTGGGCCGTGTTGGTCGAAACGGCCGCGGCGATCGCCGAAACGATCGTCGCCCGACTACGCACTCTCCCGGCGTTCTGCGCCAGCTCCGGATCCTCGGCAAGATCGCTGAGGCGGAGCGCGCGAACGCAGGGCTCCCACTGAGAATCGCTTCCCACAGCAATCACGAATGGCCGGTCGGAGGCCGAGAAGAGTTGATAGGGCACGAGACTCGGATGAGCGTTTCCCCAGCGGCGGGGCTCGCTGCCAGCGACGAGCGCTCCCTGCGCGACGTTCACGAGCGAGGCGACTGCACTCGTCAACAGCGATATCTGGATTCGCCTCCGGGAAACTGGGAGCGGGCGTTCGTTTCTCTCGAGAATCCTTCCCAGGATGGAGGCGGCCGCGTCCTTTCCGGCGATGACGTCCGCGAGCGCGACGCCGACTTTCATCGGCGCTCCATCGGGCTCGCCCGTGATTGACATCCACCCTGATTCAGCCTGCGTTACAAAATCGTAGCCAGGTCGCGTGCTGTCTGGACCAAAGCCGGAAATGCTGCACCAGACCAGCCGCGGATTCGATTCGAGAAGCCCGTCCGGGGCAAGGCCGAGCTGCTTGAGCTTTCCGGGAATGAAGTTGTCGATCACGACATCCGCTTCTGCCAACAGACCGACCAGCACCGACCGGTCGGAAGCCACGGAAAGATCGATGGCGATGCTCTTCTTGTTGCGGTTGATGGCCAGGAAATACGCGCTTTCTCCGCGGTCGTCGAAGGGGGGACCATACCCCCGCGTTTCGTCTCCCTGCCCCGGCTTTTCGACCTTAATGACGTCTGCGCCAAGATCTCCCAAAATCATCCCGCATAGCGGGCCGGCGAGCACTCGGCTGAGGTCAACGACTTTCAGAGGCATTTTGGTTTATTTGGCTCGATTATGTTTTATTAGTGTTGCTGTCGTGTTTGCAAGTTGTCCAGCCCAGCACTGTCGAAAGTGGCACCCGGCTCACCTTGCTTTAAGCCCGAAAAATCATATACTTCCGCGCGCTTGTGCCAGTGTAGCCGGCACCAACAATCAAATGATGTCCTAAGCCGTAAATTGCGCTGAGGACTGGAGTTAGAAATGGCAGTCGCCGAAAAATCAGAAGTGAGCGGAACGACCCCCCCAGTGGCCCCGGCCGCACCTGCCCCGACCTTAGGCCCGGATGGAAATCCGATCCCGCCGAAGCGGAGCCCCGGGCATCGCGGAGCGGATGTAAAAGATACCGTCGCGGAAATGGCGGCGAAGGCGCACGAGATCAGTCTCGAGGCCGGCAGCAAGATGGCGGCAGCGATGAAGGACGTCGTGAACGGAGCGGCGGGAATCAGCGGATTCGTTATCGAGAGTGCGCGCGATCTCGTACAGTTCATGGTTCGCCGTGGCCAGATGACGCAAGAGGAGGCTGACAAGCTGATGCGGTCTGCCGAAGAGTTTCAGGCGACGCGTAAGCCGAGAACGCCGGCGGCGCCGGCGAAGTCATCGTCTGCAAAGCCCGCAACGAAAGCTGCGGCCAAGCCGGTGAAGGCGAAGCCGGCCCCGAAGGCGGCGGCGAAGAAGCCCGCCAAGCCGGCGGCGAAAGCAAAGCCCAAGGCGAAGGCACCAGCGAAAGCGGCGAAGGGAAAGAAGAGGTAGCACCTTGCAGATTGCGCGCGGAGATGCCGTCGCTCTCGCGCGCGGGCTGGTAGCCGTAGATTCGCGAAATCCAACGTTGGTAGCGGGCGCACCGGGTGAATCCGGCTGCGCCCTTTTTCTTGCCGCGGTGCTCCGCGAGTGGGGATTCGAAGTCGAGCTGCTCGAGCAGGTGCCCGGCAGGCCGAATCTCGTCGCCCGCACCGGACCAGCCGCCGCGCCATCGCTGATGTTCGCGGGTCACCTGGATGTCGTTGGAAT
>JALYYD010000009.1 GCA_030946775.1 Gemmatimonadota bacterium | reverse complement strand
TCGGGCCTAGCGACCGCCTGGCCGGCGCGAGCGGATCTCGCGGCAGCTTCGACGTCGGCACCAGTGGCGTCCGCTGGATTAAGAGTTGCACTATGTAGAACGCCGCCAATCCGGCCGCGACAGCAACTCCGACGGCCGGCACGAAATCCTTGGCGACCAATTTTCGGCGATAATAGTATTCAGCGCTCACGATCGGAAAACTCCCGGGGGTCTCGAAAGTTCTCTTGCGTTCCCCCTCACTGTCAACCGTTACGGCCATGCGTATCCGTCGAGTTTTTCTCCTTGTCGCTCCCGCTGTCCTCGCTTGCGGAGGTGGCGGCTCAGGTACATCGAGAACCAGCCTCGTCGATTCCCGGGACGAATACGATCCCAGATCGCTCGATCCCGCCCTCTCGACGGACGTCCCCACCGGCCGCGCTGTCGCATACGTCTTCGACGGACTGACCCGCTTTACTCCCGATGCCCGCGTCGTTCCGGGCCTCGCCACCTCTTGGGATGTCACTCCTGACGGAGTGACCTACACCTTCCATCTCCGCACCGGTGTCAAGTTCCACGACGGCCGGCCATTCACCGCCGCCAACGTCGCGCACAGCTTCCAGCGCGTCCTCGACCCCGCCACCAAGGGCGGCCGCGGGTGGCCGCTGTATCCGATCAAAGGCGCCGAGGACTACGCCGCGGGAAAGCTGAAGGCGATTGACGGCATCGCCGTTCCGAACGATTCGACCGTCGTCATCACGCTTAAAGAACCGTTCGCGATCTTCCCCAAGCTCCTCGCGATGCCCGTCGCCTCAATCGTACCTGACAACGTTCCCACGAACTTCGGCGAGCATCCGATCGGCACCGGCCCGTGGAAGTTCGTCGAGTGGAAGCACGACGACTATCTAAAATTCGCGAAGAACGCGTCGTATTTCGACGCTCCCCCGCTCACCGACACGCTCACCGCACGCATCTTCCCCGAGCGCAGCACCGCCGCCGCCGAATACGACGCCGGCAACATCGACATCCTCAATGTTCCCGAACAGGAGTCACGAACCTGGGAAGCGGACGAGAGCAAGAAGAGTCAGCTGCAGTCCGCCCCCGCGCTCCGCTTTTGGTACGTCGGCATCAACACCACTCGTGGCCCGCTCAGCGACGTACGCGTGCGCCAGGCTCTCAACTACGCCGTCGATGTCCCGACGATGCTCAACCGTCTGCTCAGCGGCCGCGGCGATCTCGCCGCCGGCGTGATTCCACTCACCCTCGCTGGCGCCGACAAAACACGGAAACCATACACGCACGACGTCGCCAAGGCGAAGCAGCTCCTCGCCGCCGCCGGCCATCCCAACGGAATCGATCTCGAGCTGTGGGTTTCCCAGACCCCGCCATTCCCGAAAGTGGCGCAGACGATCCAGGCGAATCTCGCCGAAGCGAACATCCGCGTGAAGCTCGTCCAGCGCGATGCGTCGTCACAGCGCGAAGCAGCCCGCAAGGGCAACACCGACCTCGTCCTCAAGGAATGGTGGGCGGACTACCCCGACGCCGAGAATTTCCTCTATCCGCTGCTTCATAGCGTGAACAAGGGAGTCGGCGGCAACATCTCCTTCTACTCGAATCCGGAATTCGACCGCATCGTCACCGCGGCCCGCCGCGAGCAGGACGACGCGAAACGTGCCGCTCTCTACACCCAGGCCGACCAAATCGCGTTCAACGACGCGCCGATGATCTTCCTCTTTTTCTACAAGGATCTCTTCGCGGTGCAGCCGTGGATCAAGGGATTCACCGTCCCCGCCGTCTTCAACGCCCAGCGCTGGACCACAGTCAGCATCACCAAGCAGTAGAATAGAAACCAATGCTCGCCTTCATCGCCCGCCGGCTCCTGCTCTCCATTCCGACTCTGTTCGGGGTGCTGGTGGTTGTCTTTCTCCTGCTCTATGTCGCCCCCGGTGACCCGGTGCAGGAAATGGTCGGTGAACGCGCCGACGCCGCCACGATCGCCCGGCTCAGAAAAGAGCTGCGCCTCGACGAGCCGCTCCTCTCGCAGTTCACCCACTACGCCGGCGGCGTCCTCCGCGGCGATCTCGGCAATTCCTACATCACCCAGCGGCCGATCATCAACGACATCAAGGAGCGCTTCCCGAAGACGCTCCTGCTCGCCGGATCGGCGATGCTCCTCGCCTCCATACTCGGCATCACGCTCGGCGTCCTCAGCGCGCGCAATCCCGGCGGATGGTTCGACCGACTCGGACTCGGCGTCGCCTACCTCGGGATTTCATTCCCGGTTTACTGGGTGGGATTGATCCTCATTCTCGTTTTCGCGGTGATGCTGAAGTGGCTGCCTCCATCCGGATACGGCGGAATCAAGTTTCTGATTCTCCCCGCGTTCGCGCTCGGCTCACGCTCCATCGCCTTCCTCGCCCGCGTCACCCGCTCGGCGATGCTCGACGTGCTCGGCGGCGATTTCGTCCGCACTGCCAGGGCCAAGGGATTGACGGAAAGAGTGGTCGTCGTGAAGCACGCCCTGCGCAACGCGCTCATTCCCATCGTCACCGTGCTCGGTCTCGATTTCGGGTATTACCTCACCGGCAGCATTCTCACGGAAACGATTTTCAGCTGGCCTGGAATCGGGCGCTACGTCGTGAACGCGATCACACGCCGGGATCTTCCCGCGATTCAGGGCTCGGTTCTCTTTCTCAGCATCGTGTTCGTGCTCGTGAATCTCCTCACCGATCTCGCCTACGCCAAGGCGGATCCGCGAGTCGCCTACAAGTGACCCGCCCCTCCACAGCTAAAACGTAGGCATTAGCTGCACCATTGGGGGCTGAAAACTCGCTTGCTCCCCGGCACTCCGCTTGCCACTAGTTAGTCGCCGCCCTTTTGCGGCAATTGCAACGGAGAGAGATGGCAGCGATCGCCGATCGAGAGGGCGCGCTGCGCGGAGAGATCGAGAAAATCGAATCAGGATCGGGAGCCAAGGCGGTAGCCGTGGCGGTCCACGATACCGAAACGAGTTTCGAGCTCCATTACCGCGCCGACAGATGGTTCCACGCCGCGAGCACGATCAAGGTTCCGATTTTACTCGGAGTCTTTGACGGCGTCGCGCACGGGCGATTGCTTCCCCATTCGCGCATCCACGTTCGCAACAGGTTTCTCAGCGTCGTCGACGGCGTTCCATTCCGGGTCGAGTCCGACCGCGACGCGAACTCCTCCGTGCACGCCGCCATCGGCAAGATGCTCCGCGTCGAAGAGCTCGCCAACCATATGATCGCTACGAGCAGCAATCTGGCGACGAATCTCCTCCTCGACATCGTCGGGCTGGAGTCGGTTCAGCAAGCCCTCAAGGATCTCGGCGTTGACCAGGGAATCGACATCAAGCGCGGCGTTGAGGACGAGCTCGCGTTCGAAAAGGGGATCTACAGCAGCGTCACCGCCGACGGACTCCTCAGGCTTCTGCTGCTTCTCGCGGAGGGAAAGGCTTTTTCACCCGCTCTGTCGCGGAAGATGATGGACATCCTCCACGGGCAGGAGTTCAACCGCGGCATCCCCGCGCGGCTTCCCAAGGGTACGCGCGTCGCGCACAAGACGGGAGAGATCTCGACGATGGCGCACGACGCCGGTGTCGTCTATCTGCCCGACCGGAAGCCCTACGTGCTCGTGATTCTCACCGAGTGGGACGCCGACGCTTCCGGCCGCTCGAAAGCGATCGCCGAGATATCTCATTGTGTGTACGAAGCGATAACGGACAAGCAATGAGCGACGAAAGCACTTTCGCGCTGTCCGTCGTGGACGGACTGACTCTTCCGCCGGAGTACAGGAAGGCACTCCGTCCCGGCGAGATGTGGTCCGATGCCGCAGGCCGTCAGCGGCAACTGCCTCGCTACTTCTACGAGATCCCCTCCTGGGACGCGGCGATGAAGGTGCAGCTCACGCCGCACTTTCTCCTCTGGGAGTTCATCCAGGTTGACGTTCGCGAGACATCCGTGCTGCTCAGCTTTCCGCGTTACGTCCCGTGCGCGATCACTTTGCTCGCCGTTTGTCTCGAGCGCTTTCGCGAGGCGGTCGGCAGCTTCGTGCACATCTCGGCAAA
>JALYYD010000001.1 GCA_030946775.1 Gemmatimonadota bacterium | reverse complement strand
GTACGTGCTCGCCGGATTCAACCGCCGCAGCCCGAGAGCCGCGGAGGCGGCGCTCAAGTACTTTCTGCTCGGTGCGTTCTCGGCCGCGTTTCTCCTCTATGGAATAGCGCTGATCTATGGAGCGACGGGCACGACCCATCTCTCCGCGATCGCGAATACAATCGTAAGGCACGAGCTGACCTCGAGTCCGATGCTGCTCATCGGCGTCGCGCTGCTGTTGACCGGGTTCGGCTTCAAGATCGCCGCCGTTCCGTTCCATATGTGGGCGCCCGACGTGTATGAGGGCGCGCCGACTCCGGTGACCGCGTATATGGCCGCCGCGGTGAAGGCGGCGGCGTTCGCCGCGTTCCTCCGCGTATGGCTCGAAGCGTTTCCCGATCTCTTTGTGCAGTGGCATCTCGCCATCTGGTGGATCGCCGCCGCGACGATGGTCGTCGGCAACGTTGTCGCGCTGGCGCAGAAGAACATCAAGCGGATGCTCGCCTACTCGAGCATTGCGCACGGCGGATACATCCTCGTTTCACTCGTGATCGGAAATGCGTTCGGCGGGTCGGCGGCATTGTTCTATCTGTTCGCCTACACTCTCGCCACGCTCGGCGCGTTCGGTGTCATCGTCGCGCTTGGCGACGCCGGCGAGCCGAACCTGGACATCCGCAGCTATTCGGGACTCTGGTCGGTGCGGCCTTCGATGGCGGTGGCGATGGCGGTGTTCATGCTCGCTCTGCTCGGATTCCCGGTCTTCGGTGGTATCGGCTTTTTCGCCAAGTGGTACATCCTCAAGGCGGCGCTGCAGGCGACCTCGCCGCAGCCCAAGCTGGCGATCGTTCTCGTCGTCACCAGCGTGATAAGCGCCGGCTACTATCTCTATGTGGTGATGGTGATGTTCATGCGTCCCCGCGAAGACGGCGCCCGAATGCCGGCGTTGCCGGGTCCTCTTACGCGCGGCGTCATCTGGGCGTCGGCGGTATTGATACTCGTGCTCGGAATTTTCCCCGACGCCATCGCGTCGTGGGCTGAGGCGAGCGTGCCGCACGCAACCATCACCGCGCCGAACAGGACGCTGCCCGTCGGGCCCCGCCCCGGCGCAATGCAGTAGGTCAGGCGATGGCACTTAATCGGGGCATCTTCCGCGAATACGACATTCGCGGCATCACCGGCACCGAGCTCACCGAAGAGAGCGCGACGCTCATCGGACGCGGCTATGCATCGATGCTCGCCGAGCGCGGCATTAAGGGCGAGATCGCCGTAGGGCGCGACAATCGCCCCAGCGGTGAGGCGCTCGAGCGGGCTCTTATCGACGCGCTGCTTGCGAGCGGTTTCGACGTCGTCGAGATCGGCGTCGTCCCGACTCCGACGGTGTACTGGACCCAGCACAATCTCAAAATCGTCGGCGCGATCCAGGTAACCGCCTCTCACAATCCGAAGGAATACAACGGATTCAAGCTCGGACTCGGCACGAATTCCCTTTATGGAAAGGACATCCAGCGCGTGTATGAGCTGGCCGTTGCCGGAAAGTTTCCGGAAGGAAAGGGGAAGGAGCGCTCCGAGGAAGTTCTCACCCGCTACGCTGCCGATGTCGTCGGAAGAATCGGAGTGCTTTCGCGGCCCCTGAAAGTCGTGCTCGATTGCGGCAACGGCGTCGGATCCTTCGGCGTCCCTTTGATTTTCCCGAAACTCGGCATCAATCCAACCTGCCTCTTCTGCGAGAGCGACGGCACGTTCCCGAATCACCATCCCGATCCGACGGTCGAGAAGAATCTGGTGGACATGATTCGCGCCGTCCGGGAAGAGAAGGCCGACGTGGGTATTGCGTTCGACGCCGACGCAGACCGCGTCGGAGTCATCGATGCCGAAGGGACGATCATCTGGGGCGACATTCTTCTCGTGCTCTACGGACGCGACGTCCTCATGCGCTCGCCGAAGGGCTCGTCGATCATCTTCGACGTGAAATGTTCGCAGGCGCTCCCGGAAATGATCAAGAAGGCGGGCGGCACGCCGGTGATGTGGATGACCGGGCATTCGCTCATTGAAGAGAAGATGCACGAGACGCACGCTCCCCTTGCCGGAGAGATGTCCGGGCACATGTTCTTCGCCGAAGGCTATTACGGATTCGACGACGCGCTCTACGCGGGTGCGCGGCTGCTGAAGATCATCGCCGATTCCGGAAAGAGCCTCAAGGAGCTTCTCGCCGACGTGCCGCGCTTTGTCTCCACGCCTGAGATCCGCGTGGAGTGTCCCGACAATCTGAAGTTCGGCATTGTCGAGAAGGCGACGAAGCATTTCAGCGAAGGGCACGAGGTGATCACCGTTGACGGGGTCCGGGTTCAGTACCCCGACGGATGGGGCCTCATCCGCGCCTCGAACACGCAGCCGGTAATCGTGATGCGCTTCGAGGCAAAGACCGCCGAGCATCTGGCGAAGATTCAGAACGAGATGCAAGGCTGGCTTCGCGAGCAGGGCGTAAAGGTCTGACGTGACTTCGAGGCGGCGACTCGCCATCGGCGTCGCCGTTTTAGCGGCCATTCTCCTCGGAGGCCGCGCTATGTCCGTTCTCTACGACAGCTTCACCTGGTACGACAGTCTTGGCGCCCGTTCGGTGTGGATCGAACGCGCGCGCGACTTGGTGCTGGTGCGGGGAACGGGCTTCATCGCGGGGATGCTTTTTTCACTGGCGAATCTCGCGTTTGCGGCAAAGAGCATCGGCGGATTGACGCGACCGCGACGGCTTGCCAACGTAGAATTTGGAGAGGCGGTCCCGGCCTCCCAGCTCCGCATCGCGGCCGTCGCGATATCGGCGGCGATCGCGGCTGGCCTGATGCGCCTTCTGCCAAGCTGGAGTGCGATCGCTCTCTCCAAACTCGGTGTGGATTTTCGCGAGGCGGATCCCTATCTCCAGCACGATCTCTCATTTTACGTGACGTGGCTGCCGATAGAGAGATCGCTTCACGCGTGGGCGCTCGCGCTGGCTCTTACAGTCACCATTGTCGTCATCGGAGCGTACGTGTTCGCTTCGGGATTGCGATGGGCCGGAGGGCAGCTCATCATGACACTGCCGGCGCGCCGGCACGCTGGGATACTGTCCGCCATTCTGCTTCTGCTTTGCGCGTGGAGCTACCGGATCGATTCGTACGATCTGGTCGCTTTTGCCGGCCGCGACGGAAGCGGCTTCACATACTTCGATCACCGGCTGCTGCTCCCGGCTCTGCTCGCACTCACCCTTGCCACCGCCGCGATCGCGCTGACGGTCGCGGTCAGCGCCTGGATGGGCCAGCTCAGGACCGCGCTCCTCGCGATCATCGCGGCCATCTTTCTCTCGGGGATCACGCGCGAGGTACTCCCCTTCGTGTACTTCCGGCTGACAACGGATGCAGAGCGGCGCCGGGACGACGCGCCGTACTTCGCCACGCGCGCCGACTTCACCCGGCGCGCGTTCGGAACTGAAGTTGACGAGTCGCCCGGCGAAGAATCGGCGTTTGCGGCATTTCCGTCCGAGACGGCGCCACAGTCTTCCGAAGCTGACAATCTCTTTTTTCCGGGAGCTGTCGGAACGCGCCTGATCGACAACCCGACACTCGATCTCGCCGCGCCGTCGCTCGGCACGGGGGCCACGCGACTTGCCCACGCCTGGGCCGCGCGCAACTTCGCGCTCCT
>JALYYD010000327.1 GCA_030946775.1 Gemmatimonadota bacterium | reverse complement strand
CTGCAGGACCTTCACGCTAATCTCGCCGATCTGGGACTCGATCCGCGCTCTGTGCCGCTGGTGATGCAGTACAACAAGCGCGATCTCCCTGAAGACGAGCTGATCTCCGTCGCCGAGCTCGAGCGTGTGCTCAACTTTCGCGACGTACCATCCTTCACTTCATCGGCGGTGAACGGCACCGGCGTGTTCGAGACACTGCGCGCGATATCTTCGCGCGTGCTCGGCAAGCTCAGCTCGGCCGGTGCGGCGCCCGCGGGGAGCACGCCGAAATGAGCGGCGACGGAGATGCGCCCAAGAACGAGTTCGCGAGCTTCCTCGACGACATCGCGGAGGAGATTACGCAGCGCGTGGAATCGCTGAAGGCGCCGGTGCGGCGGCCGACCGGCGAGCACCACGCTTTCAGCGACGAGCGCCACATTCTCGACTGGCCGAGCGTGGCCGATCGAATGATCGACGAGATGCGCTGATGGCGATCAAGGGAAGTCTGAAGGAGGCGAGCCTCCCCGACGTTCTCCAGCTGCTTGCGATGGGGAAGAAAACCGGCTGCCTCGGTCTGGCGTTTCACGACAGCTTCGGGTCGATCTACTTCGACACCGGGCGCATCTGTCACGCCGAGATCGCAAACCGCCAGATAGACACCGAGAACGCGGTCTACAATCTCTTCACGTGGACGAGCGGCTCGTTCAACTTCGAGCCGGGCGTGCTTCCCAAGGCGGGGACGACGCTCGCTTCGGTGGATCCGCAGTCGCTTCTCCTCGAAGGCGCGCGACGCGTTGACGAGTGGACGCTCGTCGAAAAGAAAATCCCCAGCTTCGATATGGTGTTCGCGCTCGACCGCCAGCGCTTGCTCCGAAACAAGCTTCCGCTTACGCCGGAGCAGGAGATTCTGATTCCGCTCGTTGACGGCAACCGCGATGTCACCGCGGTGGTGCGCGATTCGGGGCTCGGGGATTTCGACGTTGGCAAGGCGCTCTACGGATTGATCACCGCGTCGTTCGTGCTGCCGGTGGGAAGGGCAACGCGGCCTCAGTCGGCGCCGCAGGACGCCAGTCCCGACGAGCGGCGCAACCTCGGCGTCGCACTGTACCGCGCGGGAATGTACGACGAGGCGGAGCGCGAGCTGAGGGCGATCGGACTGTCGGGCAGAGTGGATGCCGCCGCCCTATTTCACGTCGGCCTCATCGCGCTCCGCAAGGGAGATTGGGCGGGTGCTGTGGATGCCTTCCAGGCGGCCGCGCCGGCGGCACAGGAGAAGGCGGCGCTCCTCCACAATCTTGCGCTCGCCTACGAGCGCCTCGGTCAGATCGAGAAGGCGCGCCTGCTGGCAGAGCGCGCCGTGAAGGCGAGCAGGGATCCCGAGCCGAAGATGCAGCTCCAGCTTGGAATCATCGCTCTTCGCTCGGGAGACGTGCGCGGCGCCAGGACCGCGCTGTCCGAGGCGCGCAGCCATTGGACGAGCAGCTCCCCTCCAGCGGTTTGGTTTCATTACGCCGGCCTCGCGTCGGCGATGGGGGGCGACCCGCGTCGCGAAAAACTTCTCCTCGGCGCGGGAACAGAGGCATACCCGGACCAGCCGGTGCTGCTCAACAACCTCGCCGCGGCATGCCTCGACGAAAACGACTTTGAGCAGGCGAGGGAAGCCGCCGAGCGCGGGCTTGCGATCGCGCCTGAGATTCCGCAGCTCCATCGTAATCTCGCCGACGCGATGGTCGGACTCGGCTCATCCGGATGATCGAGCAAAACGAGCCCGCGTTTCTGGATCTTATGGCGAAGATCACTCGAGACCGCGGGTTTCGCTGCGCCAGCTACAAGGACAAGTGCCTCCGCCGCCGCGTCGCGGTTCGAATGCGGGCGAGAGGATTGTATACCTATGACGAGTATTCGGCGATGCTGGACGCCGACCCCCGCGAATACCCGAAGCTCCTCCGCGCACTGACGATCAACGTCACAAAGTTCTTCCGCAACTGGGAGACGTACAACGCGATCGCGCAGAATATTCTCCCCGAGCTCTGGTCGGGAGCGATCGGGCCAATTTCCGTATGGAGCGCCGGGTGCTCGTCCGGCGAGGAAGCTTATTCAACCGGGGTACTCTTTCACCAGCACGCTGAATCGGCCGGCGAGCCCGACAATCTCGCACGCGTCTCGATCCTCGGCACCGACATTGACGAAGAGTGCCTGGGGACGGCGCGGCGCGGCTTGTACGGCGAGGCATCGTTCACAGAGACTCCGCCGGCGTTCCGCGAGAAATACTTTCCACTAGTCGCCGGCTTGCGCAGCGTCATTCCACCCGTGAAGCAGCTCGCGTCATTCACCGCCGGCGATCTTCTCCACGGCGACCCGCCGACGACGAAGTTCGATCTAATTCTTTGCCGCAATGTGATCATCTACTTCGACCGCGAGGCGCAGGAGAAGCTGTTCACGGAGTTCCACTCCAGTCTTCGCGATGGCGGGATTCTCGTCCTCGGCAAGGTCGAGACCCTGCTCGGACGGGCGCGCGACCTTTTTCGCCCGGTAAGCTCGAGAGAGCGCATATTCAGGAAAGCATGACGAACCCATCGAGTGCGACAAAGGGAGCGAGGAAGCCGCGCGTTGTCGTGGTTGACGACAGCGCGTTCATGCGAAAGCTGATCACCGAAATGGTGCAGTCGAGCGACGAGTTCACCGTCGTCGGCACCGCGGTGAACGGCGAGGACGGCCTGCGCGAGATACGCGAGCAGGATCCAGACATCGTCACCCTCGACATCGAAATGCCGGTGATGGACGGCCTCACCGCCCTCGCGGAGATCATGAGAGTGAATCCGCGCCCCGTAGTGATGCTCAGCGCCGCCGGCTCTCAGAAGGGAACCGACATGACGATCCGCGCGCTCGAGCTCGGCGCGGTGGAGTTCGTGCGCAAGCCGTCCGGCCCTATAAGCATCGATCTCGTTACCGTGCGCGAGCAGTTGATCGGCGCGCTTCGCGCGGCAGCGAAGACGAATCTTCAGGGCGTGAAGGCCGCGTCGCGGCGGATGCCCGTGAAACGTCCCGCCACGCTGCCGTCCGAGGACGCCGCTCCCTGCTGCAGCTTGGCGGTGGCCATCGCATCTTCCACCGGGGGGCCGCGCGCGCTCGCCGAGATCATCCCACAGCTTCCCTCCGACCTCGGCATCGCCGTGTTCATCGTTCAACACATGCCGAAGGATTTCACGCGGTCGCTCGCGCAGCGTCTCGATCTCACCAGTCCGATGCCGGTCGCCGAGGCGGTGGACAGCGAGCCGGTCGCTGCGAACCGCGTGTATATGGCGCCGGGCGGTGTCCATATGGTCGTCGCGGATTCGCCTACCGGCCCGGTGATCAGGCTCGATACGGGCGCGCCGGTGTGGGGAGTGCGCCCCGCCGCGGACCCGATGTTCAAATCAGTCGCGAAGATCTTCGGCAAGAACACGATCGGCGTGATTCTCACCGGAATGGGGCGCGATGGCGCGGAGGGATTGAAGGTGGTGCGCGCTGCCGGCGGAGCGGCTGTGGTGCAGGATGAATCGACCTCCCTAATTTACGGGATGCCACAAGCCGCACTCGCCGCCGGCGGCGCCGATCACATCATCGCAGTCACCGGAATCGCCAACAAGCTCGTCGAGATAGTCAACGCCAGGAAGCAAGTCTCCTGATGCGCGTGCTGCTCTATTCAATTGCCGACGAGCAGTTCGCGTCCCCCCTGGCCACGATCGAAGAATCGATCGACTGCCCGGTTGTCCGGCCG
>JALYYD010000276.1 GCA_030946775.1 Gemmatimonadota bacterium | reverse complement strand
ACGTTTTTCGCCAGCGAATGCGCAACGGAGGTGTGATGGGCGGACGAACCGGAAGACTCATTTCGATCAACAGCTCGGGCGGCGGAGTTCCCAAGCGTCCGGTGCTTTTCGCTGCCGTCAATTCACTTGGTCTCGAAGATGACCGCCACGTAGATGAAGATCACGGCGGTCCCGACCGTGCGATTTGCCTGTATCCGATCGAGCACATCAAGGCATTGCGCGCCGAAGGTCATCCGATCGACACCGGAACGGCGGGTGAAAACTTCACCGTCGAGGGGCTGGATTGGTCGCTGGTCGTCCCGGGAGCGCGGCTCGCGGTCGGCGCGGAAGTGAGACTTGAGGTGACGTCGTTCACCTCTCCGTGCAAGACAATCGCCGCATCGTTCAAGGATGGCCTGTTCAAGCGGATCTCCGAGAAGGTTAACCCCGGCTGGAGTCGGGTCTACGCGAAAGTGACGGAAGAAGGGACGGTAGAATCGGGTTGTTCGATTATAATCGAATAGGTTTCTTCGGCGAGCCACCTTGGCTGCGAACCCCCCAAAACGCGGCCTCAATCTTGAAATAGGTGTACACGCTTCGCGAGGCACTACCTCTCGGAACGGACCCATGTCGTCCGCGTTCGAAGAAGCATCCAGCGCAACCAATCTGAGGAGTTAAGCGTGGAAATCGGAGACACTCTGGACGGCGAGGAGATTCAGGACGCAAGTCCTGGCCACCCCCGTCGCGAGCGCGCAAAGGGCAGGAACGGCAAGAAGAACGGCAACGGCCGCAACGGCAACGGGCGCGGCAACGACGAGGCTGATCTCATTCCGTCGGGAGCGAGAGGACGCGACGTCTTTCTCCGCCGTCTCGGCACCGCGATGCGGGATCTCGCGGACGGAGACTTCGATGTACGGCTTCCGATTACCGATGATCCGCTGCTGGCTGAGATAGCCGAGTCGTTCAATGGCGTCGCAAAACAGAACAGCCGCCTCGCCGATGAGATGGTGCGGGTCAGCACGACGGTCGGGCGCGAGGGTCATATGACCGAGCGCGCTTCCATCGGACCGATGGCAGGCGGATGGCGCCGGACGGTGGACTCGCTCAACTCGCTCATCACCGATCTCGTTTCTCCGACGACAGAAATCGCTCGCGTGCTCACCGCCGTGGCCGACGGCGATCTCAACCAGAAGATGGTGCTCGAGATCGACGGCAAGTCGGTGCAGGGCGAGTTCCTCAGAATCGGAACGACGGTCAACACAATGGTCGATCAGCTCGGCGCGTTTGCCGACGAAGTGACGCGCGTCGCGCGCGAAGTGGGAACGGAAGGCAAGCTGGGCGGACAGGCAGAAGTGCCGGGGGTCGCGGGAACGTGGAAGGATCTGACCGATAACGTGAACGCGATGGCTTCAAACCTCACCGGCCAGGTGCGGAGCATCGCCGCGGTTACGACTGCAGTCGCGAAGGGAGACCTGTCTCAGAAGATCACCGTCGAAGCGCGCGGCGAAACGCTGGAGCTAAAGAACACGATCAACATCATGGTCGACCAGCTCAGCGCATTCGCATCCGAAGTAACGCGCGTCGCACGCGAAGTAGGAACGGAAGGGAAGCTCGGCGGGCAGGCCCAGGTGTCGGGTGTCGCCGGAACGTGGAAGGACCTGACCGACAACGTGAACGCGATGGCGTCGAACCTGACGGGCCAGATTCGAAACATCGCCGACGTTACGACAGCGGTCGCGCGCGGAGACCTCTCCCGCAAGATCACCGTCGACGTAAAGGGGGAGATTCTCGAGCTGAAGAACACCGTCAACACGATGGTGGACAGCCTCGGCGTCTTCGCCGAAGAAGTGACGCGTGTGGCGCGCGAAGTGGGAACGGAAGGGCGGCTGGGCGGACAGGCGCAGGTGCCGCAGGTCGCGGGCACGTGGAAGGATCTTACCGACAACGTGAACTTCATGGCGTCGAACCTCACCGGCCAGGTGAGAAACATCGCCGACGTCACGACGGCGGTCGCGCGCGGAGACCTGTCGCGCAAGATCACCGCCGATGCGCGTGGCGAAATCCTCGAGCTGAAGAACACCATCAACATCATGGTGGACCAGCTCAGCGCATTCGCGTCGGAAGTAACACGCGTCGCCAAGGAAGTGGGAACGGAAGGCAAGCTCGGCGGGCAGGCCGAGGTGCCCGGGGTCGGCGGCACCTGGAAGGATCTGACCGACAACGTGAACGCGATGGCTTCCAACCTCACCGGTCAGGTGCGCAGCATCGCCGCTGTTACGACAGCAGTCGCGAAGGGAGATCTGTCGCAGAAGATCACCGTCGAAGCGAAGGGCGAGACTCTCGAGCTGAAGAACACGATCAACATCATGGTCGATCAGCTCAGCTCGTTCGCCGACGAAGTAACGCGCGTGGCGCGCGAAGTCGGAACCGAAGGACGGCTGGGCGGGCAGGCCGAGGTTCCGGGCGTCGCCGGAACGTGGAAGGATCTGACTGACAACGTGAACGCGATGGCGTCGAACCTTACCGGCCAGATCAGAAACATCGCCGACGTGACGACCGCAGTCGCCAAGGGCGATCTGTCGAGAAAGATCACCGTCGATGTAAAGGGAGAAATTCTCGAGCTGAAAGACACCATCAATACGATGGTTGACCAGCTCAGCGCGTTCGCATCGGAAGTAACACGCGTCGCGAAGGAAGTAGGTACCGAAGGAAAGCTGGGCGGTCAGGCGGAGGTGCCTGGTGTCGGCGGAACGTGGAAGGATCTCACCGACAACGTGAACTTCATGGCGTCGAACCTCACTGGCCAGGTGAGAAACATCGCCGACGTGACGACGGCAGTCGCGCGCGGCG
>JALYYD010000268.1 GCA_030946775.1 Gemmatimonadota bacterium | reverse complement strand
GTGGGGGAATAAGCTAAGACTCCTAATATACCATTTCGAGAGCATCGTTCCGTGAGCCGCTCAACTCTCGGAGGCGGCCTTTCTGATGAGGTCCCAGGCGGCGGTGACGTGGGACTCGTTCGTGTGCAGGTTCCCGATGGCGACACGAATGGCGTACGACCCCCGCACGGTCGTATGGGAGATGAAGGTCCGTCTGGTAGCGTTCACATTCTCGACGATGCGGCGGTTGCGCTCGTTCAGCACTTCGGGCGGGCCGTGGCCGCGATACCGGAACACGACCGTTGAAAAGCGAGGCTTGGCGAAGAGCTCGAACTCCGGGTCGCTCTCCACTTTTTCTGCCAGCTCGGCGGCGAGACGTATGTGCTCGCGTATCACCGACGCCAGACCCTGCACCCCGTACGAGCGGATGACCATCCATAGCTTGAGCGAGCGGAATCGGCGCCCAAGCGAGACTCCGTAATCCATCAGGTTCACGACGGAGTCGGGCTCACTGACTTTGAGGTAGTCGGGCACAACCTGAAACGCGCGCTTGAGCAGTTCGGGCTTTCGCGTGAAGAGAACCGAGCAGTCCATCGGCGTCAGCAGCCACTTGTGCGGATTCACGACGAGCGAGTCCGCGCCGTCGCAGCCGTCGAGGACGTAGCGCATCTCGGGAAGAATCGCGGCACTGCCGCCGTACGCGGCGTCGACGTGAAGCCAGATCTTCTCACGCGCGCAGATCCCGGCGATCAAGGCAACGGGATCGATCGCCGTGGTGGATGTAGTTCCGACGCACGCGACGACGGCGAGCGGGATCGCGCCCGCCATTCTATCGTCGCGAATCATTCGATCGAGAGCTGCGGCGTCCATTCCGAGATCGTCGTCGGTCGGCACCCGGCGGAGACTTTCGCGGCCGAAGCCGAGCGTCATCACCGCCTTGTCGATGCTGGAGTGCGCTTCTTCGGACGCGTACACGAGCAGGCGCGGGAGGTCGGGGCGCCCTGACATTCCTTTCTCGCGGAGGGAGAATTGCGGCGCCATCTCTCGCGCGGCGGCGAGCGCGTAAAGCGTGCTCGATGACGCGGTATCGGTGATGGTGCCGGTGAACCCGTCCGCCAGTCCCATCATCTGGCGCAGCCAGTCGAGCGTTCGCGTTTCAAGCTCTGTCTGCGCAGGGCCGCTCTTCCACAGCATTGCGTTGACATTGAGCGCGGCCGTGAGCATCTCGCCGATCACTCCCTCCGCGGTTCCGCTGTTGGCAAAGTAGGCGAGAAAAGCGGGATGGTTCCAGTGCGTCGTACCGGCGACGATGATGTCGCGAAAATCGGCGAGTATCGCATCCATTCGCTCGCCGGATTGCGGGGGCGAAGCCGGGAGCTGCTTCGCGATGTCGCCCGGACGAGTGTCGGGGAGCACGGACCATCGTTCGGGATTTGCGAGGTAATCAGCGATCCAGTCCACAACGGCGTGGGCCTGGTGACGGAATTGCTCAGGAGTCATCCCCGCTTTCTCGTTCATTCCCTAATATAGGAAGGTGGGGGACGGGCCATCCGGCTCTCGGTAGATTGCTTGCACCGAACAAATGGAGACGGCATCACGATGGGCGCTGCCACGAGGTCCCCGAATCACAGAAAGGCGATAAATCATTTGAAAAAGGTCGACCCGGTGATGGCTGAAGTCATCGCCGCAGTCGGGAAATGCGACCTCGTCCCCCGCGCCGACGGAACGCACTTCGACGCGGTGATGCGAGCGATCATCTTTCAGCAGCTTTCGGGACAGGCAGCGGGGACGATCCATCGCCGGTTCAAGGAATTGTTCGGCGGAAAAGATCCCACTCCAAAGGAGCTGCTTCGCACCTCAGACGAAAAACTGCGCGCCGTCGGTCTCTCGGGACAGAAGACGCGATATCTGAAAGATCTCGCGACGCGTGTGGAGTCGGGTGATTTTGCGATCGACACACTTGACGGTCTCTCCGACGACGGCATCATCGAAGCGCTCACCGCGGTGAAGGGAGTCGGTCGATGGACGGCGCAGATGTTCCTGATGTTCCGGCTCGGCCGCCCTGATGTTCTGCCCGATCTCGATCTCGGGATTCAGAAGGGTGTGATGCGCGCGTACCGATTGAGAAAGCATCCGCCACCGAAGCGGGTGGCAAAGATCGGCGCCAAGTGGGCGCCGTACCGCACCATCGCTTCCTGGTACCTGTGGCGGCTGCTCGACACCGACAAGCCGGTAAAAATTCCACGCTCGAGCACGAGTTGAGAATGCGGACAACAAATCTGACGGCGCTGGCGGTCGCCTTCGCTTCCGCAGCGTGCGCGTCGGTTCCGCAGGCTGTTTCACCGCCGCCCGTCGTCATTGGCGCGGACACGATTCCCATTCCCATCAATGAGCTCGGAGCGCGGACATATCGAGGTGTTCAGGGGGGACTGTATCCCGGCGGCGCAAACCTTCCTTCCGCCGACCTCGACGCGCTGGGTGTCACGCGACGCGACGCCATCAAGCCGCTTGGCGCCAACGGACTTCCGAGTCCCTCGGGCAGATACGTTCTGATGTCTGTCGGCGCAGGCAATGCAAGCGCATCGTGGTGCTCAATTTCATCCGCTCCTCCGTGCGACAGCTGGTCGCTCGCGGGGCGCGCCGCTTCCGATCCATCCGTCAATCGCGGCCCGCTCGTGATCGTGAACGGAGCGATCGCGGGAGCGGAGTTCGATCGCTGGTCAAATCCATCATCGCAGAACTATGTCCGGATTCGTGACACGAGGCTTGCGCCGCTCGGGTTGAGCGAGAATCAGGTGCAGGCGATCTGGATGGGCATTCCGGATAGCGGCGCCGCTTTTCCTCTCTCGGCGTCCGCCGCTGACGCCGCGCCACGTCTTCAGCGGATGGGGACGACGATACGCGCATTGAAGAAACGGTATCCAAATCTTCAGCTGCTGTTCATTTCCAGCGGGGCATATCGCGGATACTCCGCCACCGGCGAGCCCGCCGCGTACGAGTCGGGTTTCATCGTCAAATGGGCGATCGAGTCGCAGGTCAATTCGCAGCGGATGCAGCCGCAATTTTCCGACGCGGGTGATCTGTCGATTTCATCCGGCTCCGCGCCCTGGATTGCCTGGGGCCCCTACGTTTGGGCACGCGGGGCAGCGCCGAGGGCGGATGGAGTGGCGTGGCTTCAGTCGGACTTCGACGCGGACGGGTCAAGCCTTTCCCCAGCCGGCGCGGGCAAGCTCGGATCGCTGCTGCTCGATTTCTTCAAGACCTCGCCGTACACGCGGTGCTGGTTTCTCGCCGGCCCGGTCTGCGGCTGACTCCAAATTCGGAACGGATTAGCTTTAAAAAGCACCAGAAGTCGCCGCCACCCGGAGCACGCAATGCCGCTAGTGCCGTTTGAAGGTCTTCCCGACTCGTCGCGGACGTGGGTTTTCGCCGCCGATCAGAATCTTTCCCGTTCGCAGTCGTCGCAGCTGCTGAATGCGGTGGATGAGTTTCTCGCTCAATGGAAGGCGCACGGATCGCCGCTCACAGTCGGCCGCAGCTGGCGCGACGACAGATTTCTCACCGTCGCAGTCGATCAATCCACGGCCGGCGCATCCGGCTGCTCGATTGACGGTCTGTTCAGGACGCTGAAGGCAATCGAACAACGAGTCGGCGCGAGCCTCGTCGGCAGCGGAATGATCTATTACCGCGATCCAGCCGGCGTCGTCCAGTCGGCCAATCGGGAAAATTTTGTGAAGCTTGCCTCGAAGGGCGGCGTCACCGATGCGACTCCCGTATTCGATCCAACCGTCACCACGCTGGCGGAGTGGCGCGCGCAGTTCGAAACCGATGTCGGCCACTCGTGGCACGGCGCACTCCTCAAGGAGCATCGTCCGCAGCCGGCGTGAAGACGCACACCTCCTACCTGACCTTCACGACGAAGAAGCGTCAGGAGATCATCGACATCACCGATGAAGTCGAGAAATGCCGTGCTGCCGCAGGCATTTCGGAGGGAATGGTGCTCGTCTCGGCGATGCACATTTCGGCGTCGGTATTCGTAAACGATCACGAACCCGGTCTTTGGAAAGACATTCTCGATTGGCTCGAGACGCGCGTCGCCCCCTGGAGTCCCGACGACTACCGGCATAACAGCGGAACCGGCGAGGACAATGCCGCCGCGCACCTTCGCTCACTCACCGTCGGTCACGAAGTGATCGTACCGGTTACTCGGGGAAAGCTCGACTTCGGGCCGTGGCAGCGGGTGTTCTACGGCGAGTGGGACGGTCAGCGCCCGAAGCGTGTGCTGCTCAAGGCGATGGGTGAGTAACCACTATAACTGCGGCGGCTTGGACTCTCCGCCTGCTTCGTCCATCTGCTTCTGAATTTCCGCGGCAACGAGAAAACCAATCCTGCTGTGCGCTCCGTCGCAAAAGGGCTTGGTTACCGATGCTCCGCAGCGACAGAGTGAAACCCATTCCTTGCCAGGCTTCATCGCCGGGAGCGGGATCGGATTTCCTTCGTGGTCTATGAGCTTGAATTCGCCGGTGATGCGATAGGGGCCTGTTTTTCGTACTTCTATCGTTACGTCCGCCATTCTATTCCACGCTGAAGGATGATGATGGCGGTGCAACTCGCGCACCGCCGGTGCTCGCCGGTCAAACTCTCAAATGATCCGGGCGCCAATTCTTGATCGCGCGCTTGATGTCGTCGGATGACTTGAGCTCGCCGGAGTGAACGCGGCGGACAAGCTCGGGCAGCTCGTCGTCGGGCGCGAATCTCAGCGCGACATACTGGGCGCGTGTGAGGCCTTCCCCTTTTCCACGCATCTCCGCGGGCAGCACTCGCGCCATTCGCGTCCTCTCTTCGAGCCTGATGACGCGATCCTGCGTGGTCACAGGCATCTGTCTGGACCACAGTATTCCGACCAGCAAGGCAATCGCGACAACGAGATGCCAGGCGCTGCCGAGCACGGGAGATTGAAACACACGCCACGTCGCGACGAGGACGTTGATGGTGAGCACCGGCGCCACGAAAAAATGCCAAACCGGCAGCCACCGCCTGTGACTCGTGTAACTCTGTTCG
>JALYYD010000267.1 GCA_030946775.1 Gemmatimonadota bacterium | reverse complement strand
GGCGTGGCGGAAAAGGGAAGCACGATGTTTCCGGTGACCGCGAAAATGTTCGCGTTTGCGCTGCCAATTCCCTTTACCGCGAACTGATTGAACCCGGCGTCGATGCGGAATCCGACTGGAAGGCCGACCGGCTGCAACGCCAGCGTCGCAGTCGCGTTGTACCCGGTCTTCACGGCCGTACCGAAGTCACCCTGCGGAATCGCCGCGCCAAGCGCGACGCCAAGCCGGACCGGTTTCAATACCGTGGCGACCTGCGCCTCGGCTATCGAGGCCGATGCGATCATCGCTACCGCAAATACTGCTGTTGAAAGTGCAACTCTCTTCACTTGATCTCCTTGTTTGGACCCGTTGCCGAGTCGTCTGCTCTGTTCGGGGATGCGCCACCAGGACGATTCGTGATTCGCCTGGCAACCTGTGAATGCAACCCCGGTTGCTCGCTACTTATACCTGACGACGCTTCCGAATGGTCCACGCGGTGTTCTATCCCCTAGCGCACCCGCTCGAGAGTCCGCTACAATCGTTGATGCCCGCTGATCTCGTGTATCTCAATGGAAAGATCCTTCCCCGCAGCGAAGCCCGCGTCTCGGTCGAAGACCGTGGCTTCTCATTCGGCGACGGTGTCTATGAAGTCCTCCGCGTCGTGCAGGGAAGGCCCTTCGCGGCCGATTTTCACAATCGGCGCCTCGCTCGCAGCCTCGCAGGAATTCGCATCGATCTTCCATCAGAGCAGTCGGTCGACGCGCTGACGGAAATTGCCGCCGAGCTCCTGAAGGAGAATGATCTCCTCAAGGGCGAGGCGACGATCTACATCCAGGTGACGCGCGGTGCCGCGACCCGCGCCCACGCATTTCCCGCCTCGCAACTAGCGCCCACGATCTACATCTCGGCGATTCCATTCAATCCGATGACCGCGCTTCAGGAATCGGGGACGAGCGCGGTAACTCATCCTGATCTCCGCTGGGGACGCTGTGATCTCAAGACGGTGAACCTCCTGCCCAATGTGCTTGCCGCCCAGTACGCGGCGGAGAAGGGCGCCACTGAGGCCGTGCTGATTCGCGACGGTGAGATAACCGAGGGCTCCAAGACCAACGTCTTCGGTGTAGTCGGCGGTTCGCTCCGTACGCATCCGAGCGATACGCACATTCTTCCCGGGATAACGCGGTCCGTGCTCGAGAACCTTGCCGCGGAGCTCAACGTCGAGATTGACCGGACCCCGATCAGGGAGGAGGAGATCCCGCAGCTCAGGGAAATGTTCCTCACCGGAACCACCACCGACGTGATGCCGATCGTCGCGCTCGACGGGAATCCAATCGGTGACGGCAAGCCGGGGCCGATCACCCGCCGGCTTCAGAAAACTCTCACCGAAAGTATCTACTCTTCGGCGCCGATCAGAGATTGATTCGGGCTCCGGGACCGACTACTTTCAGTGGTCGTGCGCCAGTTGCGCCAGTAGCTCAGTTGGATAGAGCAACAGCCTTCTAAGCTGTGGGTCGGGGGTTCGATTCCCTCCTGGCGCGCCAATGAAATTTGTAGAGCGCCCTTAGCTCAATTGGTTAGAGCAACTGACTCTTAATCAGTAGGTTCTCGGTTCGATTCCGAGAGGGCGCATGTGGGGAAAGAGATTGAGAACTTCTGATGTTCGATGGAGGCCGGCGAAACCGGCCTCCATTTTCTTTTCCCGGCGATATGCGTAACCCCTGGCGTGGACTCGGCGGCTTGCCGCGCGAAATCTGGATTCTGTTCACCGCGAATCTGGTGAACCGGGCCGGGATGATGGTGTTGCCGATGCTCCTCATCTACCTCACTCGCGAGCTCGGATTCACGCCGGCTCGCGCGGGGTTCGTCTTCTCGGTCTTCGGAATCACCGCGATTATCGTCGGCCCCATCGCGGGCAGGCTCGCCGATCGGGTCGGTCCGCTCCCGCTGATGCGCGATGTTCGTCGTGGATGGAGTCACATCCATCATCGCGGGAATCATCCTCACGATGGCGACTTGGACGCCCTACTCGGCGGATGCGAACGCCGACGCAACCGAAGTGGAGCAGGGCTGGATCGCGGAGCGCGTGCTCACCCCAAGATTCCTCATCTTTCTTGCCGGCGTGGTGCTGAGCGGGATCGTCTTCTTCCAGCACG
>JALYYD010000279.1 GCA_030946775.1 Gemmatimonadota bacterium | reverse complement strand
CCGCCATCTCCCCGATCCTCTGCGCCACGATGTTCATCACGCCCCCATCGCGCTCGAACTTCCCGTGTATCGTCGCGAATGTCGCGAAGTGAACGGGCTCCGAGTATTTCTCCGCGATCCACTTCGGTACCACGATGTTGATGAACCCGTGCTCGTCTTCCATCAGCAGGAAGATCGTCCCCTTCGCGCTCACCGGCCGCTGTCGGATCGTCACCAGTCCCGTCGTCACCACCGCTTCCCCGCCCTTGAGCCGCTTGAGATCGTTGCTGTCCACCATTCCCTCGCGGCGGCACCGCTCGCGAAGATGCTCCATCGGGTGACCGTGCACGCTGATTCCGGTCGAGAAGTAATCGAGAAAGATGAGCTCGTCGCGGGTGAACGGCCGCGGGGTGAACTGCTGGTCGCGCGCCGGCGCGAGCGGCAACGTGTCGCCGACGTAGCGAAGCGCGATCCATCCCGCGCGGCGGCGATCAGGCTCCCAGCATCCGAACGCTCCGGCGCGCGAAAGATGAAGCGCGTCAGTACGATTGAGCTTCGCTCTTCGCACCACGTCCTCGATCGAGCTGAACGCTTCCGCTCCGCGCGCCAGCTTGAGCGCCTCGAGTGATTTCTCTCCCAACCCGCGGAGATGGCGCCAGCCAACACGCATCGCCGGCTTGTCCGGATTCTCTCCCGCGGCGATAGTGCATTCCCAGTCGCCGTCCCTCATACACGGCGGCAGCACGACTAACCCGTGGCGGCGCGCGTCGTGAATGAGAGTTGACGGCGGGTAGAATCCCATCGGCCAGGAGTTGAGCAGCCCGGCGTAGAACTCCGCCGGATAGTGCGCCTTCAGATAATTCGTCGCGTACGAGATGAGCGCGAAGCTCCACGCGTGCGATTCCGGAAATCCGTAGTTGGCGAAGCTGCGCAGATCTTCCGCGATCTGTGTGGCCACGATCTCGTCCACACCCCGGTCCATCATCGCCTTTCTCAGCTTGTCGAGCACGGCAATGAGCTTGTCCACCTTTCTCACGTGGCCCATCGTGCGCCGCAGCTCGTCCGCCTGCGCGGCGCTGTATCCGCCGAGCTTCATCGCGATTGCCATCGCCTGCTCCTGGAAGATCGGGATCCCCTGGGTGCGCTTTAGAATCGGCTCCAGATCGGGATGCGCATAGCTGACCGGCTCCAATCCTCTGCGCCTCCGCGTGTACGGATGGACGAACTTCGCCTGGATCGGACCGGGCCTGATGAGCGCGACCTGAACGACGATGTCGTAAAGACGGTCGGGCTTGGTGTGCAGCACCGACGCGATCTGGGCTCGGCTTTCGATCTGAAACGTTCCGATCGTTTCGCCGGTGGAGATGATCGCGTATGTCTTCTCGTCGTTCGCGGGAAGCTTGTACATCTCCGGCCGCACGCCGGTGCGCGCCTCGATCATGTCGAACGATCTCCGCACCAGCGAGAGAGCGCCCAAGCCGAGGAAGTCGAACTTCGGAACGCCGATGGCGTCGAGATCGTCCTTGTCGAACTGGATGATCGTGCGTCCCATCGTCGTGTGCTCGACGGGCATCCAGTCGCCGAGCGGGCGGCGGGAGAGCACGAATCCCCCGACGTGGGTGGAGCGGAGGCGCGGAACGTTCTCGAACGCAGCCATCGCCGAGAGCAGCGCGCGCCCGCGCTGGCATTCGAGATCGAGCCCGTGCTTCGGGCCGAGCTCGTTGCGCACGTGCTTCGCCCCCTCGATGGGATCGTAGTAGTGCATCCGCTTCGACATCGCGTTGATGAGATCGATGGGATAACCGAGCCCGCGCATCGAGTCACGCAGCGCATTCGGCGCGCGGTACGTCTGGACGATGCAGGTGATTGCGGCGTTGGCGCGATTGTATTTCCCGTACACGTAGTCGAGCACCTCCTCGCGGCGGTCGTGCTCGATGTCCACGTCTATGTCGGGCGCTTCGGTTTGTCCGTCAACGCGGATCTCGGAGAGAAACCGCTCGAAAAGAAGCCCGTGCTTCACCGGATCCACCGCGGTGATGGCGAGACAATACGCGACGGCGGAGTTCGCGGCGCTTCCCCTCCCCTGGCAGAGAATTCCCTTCCGCTTCGCGAAATGCACCGCGTCCCACATCACGAGGAAAAATCCGGAAAAGCCGAGCTGCCTGATGACGCGCAGCTCGTGATCCAGCTGCGCGCTCTGCTTTTCGTCGATGGTGCCCCATCGCTCGCGCGCGCCTTCGTAAACTTTCGCGCGGAGAAATTCGTTGTCGTCGCCGCCGGGCGGAACGGGGAACGCCGGAAGCGGCGGACGCATCCACGAAAGATCGAACTCGCACTCCGAGGCGATGTGCTCCGCTTCGTAGAGACCGATCTCGCGCCCGCGCCACCGCTCGAGCATCTCCTCCGGAGAGTTGAGACGCCATTCGCCATTGGGGTGCAGCACGCCGCGCCGAAGCGCGGTGTCGATGTCGGTGTCGTGCCGCAGCGCGGTGAGAATGTCGTGAACGAGGCGGCTGTCGCCGTCGAGGTAGCGCGGATCCTGGGCGATGACCCACGGCACCCGCGCGCGCTCGGCGATTCCGATCAGCGCTTCGGCCAGCGCCGCTTCCGCGCCACCGGTGTGATGGAGCTGAATTTCGACGCCGAGCCGGCCGCGAAAGACATCGCGCCATTTGCAGAGCTCGCGATCCGCCTCGCGGTACTGTCCCGCCCTGAGCAGAGAAGCGATCGGGCCCGATGCGGGACCGGTGAGCGCGTGCAGTCCTTCGCTGCGCGCGGCGACTTCATTCCACGTAACGCGCGGACGGCCGCGAGTCGTTTTTCCATCGCCCTTCTGCCACGAGCTCAGCTCGCCGACGCGCGACCGCGTGACGAGCGCGGCGAGATTGTTGTAGCCGGTTCTGTCGCGGGCGAGAAACGCGGCGGTGCAGCCATCCACGTTGAGCTCGACGCCGACGATCGGCTTGATGTTCTGCCGCCGAGCCTCGAGCCCGAACCTCACCACCCCGCCGAGGTCGGCGGTATCGGTGATTCCAATGGCGGGATATCCGAGCTCCGCCGCCCGCGCGACCATCGCCTCCGGTGAGACGCTTCCATCTCCAAACGAGAAGGCGGTATGCGCTCTTAGTTCGACATACCCCATCTT
>JALYYD010000269.1 GCA_030946775.1 Gemmatimonadota bacterium | reverse complement strand
CAGCGCCCGAAGCATTCAAAATGAACTGGATTCGCGCGGCGAGATCGTCGTCGCGCACGACGCAAATGCCGCCGACCATATCGCTGTGGCCGTTCAGATATTTCGTCGTCGAGTGATAGACGATGTCCGCGCCGTGCTCGAACGGGCGCTGGAAGAACGGCGTGGCGAAGGTGTTGTCCACGATGAACAGGGCGCCGGCCGTCTTCGCGATCTCACCCACCGCGCTGAGATCGGTGATCCTCATCAGCGGGTTGGTCGGTGTTTCCATTAGAATCGCGGCGGTGTTTTTCCGACACGCATCGGCGACACGGTTCGGGTCGCGCGAGTCCACGAAGGTGAACTCCAAACCGAAGTTCTGAAGAATCTTGTCGAACAGCCGGTACGTCCCGCCGTACACATTCTCGCCGCAAACGATGTGATCGCCCGATTTGAACAGCATCATCAGCGAGGTGAGGCAGCCCATCCCGCTGGAGAACGCAAACCCGTGAACGCCGCCCTCGAGCGCGGCGACGTTCCGCTCCAGCGCTTCGCGGGTCGGATTCTTACCCCTCGCGTACTCATAGCCCTTGTTCTTCCCGAGCCCCTCCTGGACGTAAGTCGAGGTGGTGTAAATGGGCGTCATTATCGCGCCGGAGAGGATGTCGGGGCGCTGGCCGGCGTGGATGGCGCGCGTTCCGAAAGCGGCGTCGAGGTCTTCGTCGAAGATGCGGGTCATATCGGTGGGCTGGTGGAGACTGAAAAGATAAGCGGCAGGGGTTAATTTGTGTCCTAATGGCTTACGAAGGATTGATGGTTAGCGTCTCGGGCGTGCGCGGCCGCGTGGGTGAAGCGCTGACCCCCGAGATAATGGCGAAGTTCGCCGCCGGTTTCGGCGCCTGGGCGCGCGCGAAGGCGGGCGGCAAAGCGAAGATCGTTCTCGGCCGCGACAGCCGCGTCTCCGGACCGATGTTCCATCCGGTTGTCATCGGCGCGCTTCAATCCGTCGGCTGCGACATCATTGACGTCGGAATGGCGCCGACTCCCACCATCCAGCTCGCGGTCGAGCACCACCACGCCGCGGGCGGTCTGGCGATCACTGCCAGCCACAACCCGATCGAATGGAACGCTCTCAAGTTCATCGGCCCCTCGGGTCTCTTTCTCGACGGCGCCGAGGCGGCTGAGATGCGCGGCGTCGTGGACGGCGACATCAAGCGAGCGACGTGGGATGAATTGGGCGAAGTGACGCACGACCACGACGCCGCCACCCGCCACATTCAGGCGATTCTCGATCTTCCCTATATAGATGTCGAAAAAATCAGGGCGCGAAAGTTCAGGGTCGCGCTCGACTGTGTGCGCGGCGCCGGCGGCGCGTTCATGCCGATTCTTCTTGAAAAGCTCGGCTGTGACGTCACCGCCATCAATCTCGAAACCGACGGGCGCTTCCCTCGGTCGCCGGAGCCGATCGCCGAGAACCTCGGCGAGCTCGAAAAGCTGGTGAAGGACTCCGGCGCGGAGATCGGGATGGCGGTAGATCCCGACGTGGACCGGCTCGCTCTCGTCTCTGAAAAGGGGAAGGCGATCGGTGAGGACTACACTCTCGCCCTCGCCGCCAAAGCGGTGCTCAAAAAGAAGAAGGGAGTGGTGGTCACCAACCTTTCGACGAGCCGGATTCTGGACGACATCGCCGCCGAGGCGGGGACGCGGGTCATTCGCGCGCCAGTCGGCGAAGTGAACGTCGCCACGCGAATGCGCTCCGAGAAATCGCCGATTGGCGGAGAGGGGAACGGCGGGGTCATCCTGGCCGACCTCCACCTCGGCCGCGATGCGCCGGCAGGCGCGGCACTCGTGCTCCAGCTGCTCGCGGACGAGAATCGTACGCTTTCGGAGATAGTCGGCTCCTATCCGCGTTACAGTATCGTCAAGGACAAGCTCGACCGTCCGAAGGGGAGCCTCGATGCCGTTTATGCGGCGCTCAAGGATGCCTTCCCGGGCGCCGAGGTGGACACCCAGGACGGCCTGCGGCTAACCTGGCCGGACCGGTGGGTCCACGTGCGCCCTTCGGGCACCGAGCCGATCGTCCGGGTGATCGCCGAGGCTCCGAGCGCGGAAGATGCATTGAAGCTCGTCAAAGACTGCCGGGTTCCGCTCGACCGGATGAAGTAAGACCACTGGAGACGACTTTATGTGTGGAATTGTTGGCTATATAGGTAAGCGAGGCGCGACGGAGCTCCTGCTCGAGGGGCTGCACCGTCTCGAATACCGCGGCTACGACTCGGCGGGCGTTGCCGTGATGAACGGCTCCGGCGTCGAGACGCGAAAGGCCGCCGGCAAGATCGTGAAGCTCGAAGAGGCGCTAGCAGCGAATCCCGTTTACGGCGACACGGGTATCGGCCACACACGCTGGGCGACGCACGGAGTACCTAACGAGTGCAACGCGCATCCGCACATCGACTGCAAGGGAAACATCGCCGTTGTCCATAACGGCATCATCGAGAACGCGAGCGTTCTCCGGACCGAGCTTCAGAAGCACGGCCACACTTTCGTTTCCGAGACGGACACCGAGGTGATCGCCCACCTGATCGAGGAGGCGTTCGATGGAAATCTCGAGGACGCGGTCATCGAGGCTCTGTGGCAGATCGAGGGCACGTACGGAATCGCCGTAGTGT
>JALYYD010000261.1 GCA_030946775.1 Gemmatimonadota bacterium | reverse complement strand
TCCACCGGCTGCGCGCCGTCGAAGAAGTGGCGACTCGAATCGGCGTGCGTGCCGGTATGCGATCCGAACATTATCTGCGACACGTTGGCGCTGTCGCCCCTGGCAACCGCCGATGTCAGCGTGATGTCGATGCCGGGGTTGCCGGGATAGACCACGCCGCCCGTTCTGACGGGCACCGAGATGTCGTAGATGCGTCTCATAGCACCAGGTGAAGCAACTGTCGTTCCGGCCTCAGGACGGGAGACTCGTGGATTCGCTGACGCTGAGTATGAATCTCGGAATCGCGGCCTCGAATGGGACGCCGTCCTGGCGAAGAAGCCCGTAATGCCCTTCCATAAAACCCTCGCCGGACTTCAGCACGCAAAAGCTCTGGTATTCGTGAACCCCTCCGGGCGCGATCACCGGCTGGTCCCCGACCACCCCCTCGCCGAGCACCTCCGTGTCTTCGCCGATGGAATCGTGAATCAGCCAGCGGCGGGTAAGGAGCTGCGCGGGTTGTGCGCCGACGTTCTCGATGCGGACGTAGTAGGCGAACACGTAATGACCCTGGGCCGGCTCCGAGTGCTCCCGCAGGTAAACGGGCCGGACAGTGACCCTGATGCCTTCGGTCTCGCGGTAAAAGAAGCTGCGCTGGGTCATTCCATCAACATAGCCGCGTGTTGTCCCGCGCTCCAGCCGGATACATTAGATGCGTGACCCATAAAGTCCTCGTAACCGACGAAGTTGATCCGCAGGGAGTTCAGGTGCTCCGCGACGACCCCCAGATCGTCGTCGACGAGCGCCCGACGCTGCCGGCGGACAAGGTGCTGGCGATAATCGGCGAGTACGACGCCATAATCGGGCGCAGTGCGACCAAGATCACCGCCGAACTGCTCGCCGCGGGAAAGAATCTCAAGGTCGTCGGCCGCGCCGGTGTCGGAATCGACAACATCGCGATGGACGCCGCGACGTCACTCGGCATCGCAGTGATTAACGCGCCGGCCGGAAACACCGTCGCCGTCGCGGAGCTCTTCTTCGGCTCGGTGCTGGCCTTTCTCAGAAAGCTCGGCGCCGCCGACCAATCAATGCGCGAGGGACGATGGGACCGTTCCGGGCTGCTCGGCAGAGAGATCAAGGGGCGGCGCATTGGCATCGTCGGGCTGGGACGGATCGGCGGAGAGGTAGCGGTGCGCGCACGCGCATTCGGCGCCGAAGTCGCCGCGTACGATCCATACATCCAGCCGGCGCGATTTGAAGCGCTGCGCGTGGAGCGTATCGAAGATCTCGATGCCCTCATCGCGAGATCGGACATACTCACCGTTCACACTCCACTGACCGATGAGACCCGAAACATCATCGGAGAGCGGGAGCTCAGTCTCCTCCCTGCCGGCGCGATCGTCGTCAACATGGCGCGTGGCGGGATCGTGAACGAGAGCGCGCTCGCCGCGGCGCTCAAGTCGGGGCGCATCGAAGGCGCGGTGGTGGACGCGTTCAGCAAGGAGCCGCTTGCGGCGGATCATCCGCTGCGCGGGCTTCCCAACGTTTTCCTGACGCCGCACCTTGGCGCATCAACGATGGAAGCACAGCGAAATGTCGCTGTGGACGTCTGCGTCGCCGTGCGTGAAGCGCTGGTGTCGGGCGAGCTGTCACGCTCGCTGAACGTGCCCGGCGGCGACACTGCGGAATGGAGTGAGATTCGAAATGCTCTCACGCTCGCGACACAGGCGACCACCGTTGGGCGCGCGATCCTCGCGTCCCGCGGAACCCGCGCGGTGAGCGGGATCGAGCTCGCGTGCGGAAGCGGGCTCACTGCGTTCAGGAAGCCGCTCCTCGCGGCGGCCGCGGTCGGTGTGCTGCACGACATCGTGGATGAACAGCGAGTCAATCTCATCAATTCCGTGGCGATTGCGGCGGCGCGCGGCATTCGGCTCTCGAGCGCGGACACACCAGTTGTGGGCGACCCGTGGCAGATCGAGATCGGCGTGAACGGAGAGAGTGATTCCGCGTGCATCGCCGGCGTTGCGCGTCCGGGCGCGGGCGCGAGACTCACCCGCATCGAGCGCTACAAGGTTGACGTGCAGCCGCGCGATACTCTCATCGTCCTCACCAACAAGGACGTGCCCGGCGTGATCGGACGCGTCGGAACACTCCTCGGCGGCGCCGGTGTGAATATCGCCGAGTATCATCAGTCGCGGCTCGAACAGGGCGGCGATGCGCTGGCCGCGATCGCCGTTGATGGTACGATTGGCGACGACATCCGCGCCAATCTGCTGGCTCTGCCCGAGGTGCGGTCGGTTTCCGTAGTGCAATTCAGCGACGGGACCGCGGGTCGGGGAAATTGAGCGCGTTCAACACGCTCATCCTCGATGTGGACTCCACTCTTTGCGGAGTCGAAGGAATCGACTGGCTGGCGAAGCAAAAGGGCAGCGACGTGACCGGGAGAGTCGCGCGACTCACGCGCCAGGCGATGGACGGCGACGTGGATCTCGATACCGTCTACGGCACCCGTCTCGCGCTCGTCGCGCCAACGCGAGATGATCTCACCGACCTCGGCGCGGAATACGTTCGAGGAATTTCGCCTGGAGCGCTTGACGCAATCCGAGCGATGCAGGCGGCGGGCGTCAGCGTTCACCTGGTCAGCGGAGGACTGCTCGCGGCGGTGGATAAAGTCGCCGAGGAGATCCAGATCGCGCCCGAAAACGTCCACGCCGTCGGCATATACTTCGAGGACGACGGCACGTACGCCGGATTCGAATCTGACTCCCCGCTGACCAAGCAGCGCGGGAAATGCGAGCTAATCGCATCGCTTGCGCTTCAAGGCCCGGTGCTCCTTGTCGGCGACGGAATGACTGATGCGGAGGCGAAGCCGGCGGTGGATTCGTTCGCCGCATTTACCGCGTACGTGCGGCGCGCGCCGGTGGTGGCGCTCGCCGATCACGTCGTTTCAACATTCGGCGAAATACTTGAACTGGTATCAGGATGACATCAACATCGAAATTCGGAACCTTCTTCGTTCCCGGCCCAACCGAAGTGCGGCGCGAAGTTCTGGACGCGATGGCCGGTCCGATGATCCCGCATCGCAGCGCGCAGTTCGAGAGTCTTTTTGCGGAATGCCAGATCGGGCTGCGCGAAGTCTTTCAAACAACGCGCCCGGTGATGGTCACCGCGTCGTCGGCGACTGGGTTGATGGAGTCTGCGCTCCGCTGCCTGCCTCCGGGCCGCGTGCTCTGCCTCGTGAACGGCGCGTTTTCGCAGCGGTTTGCGTCAATCGCCGCAGCGTGCGGCCACGCGACGGACAAGTACGAAGTGGAGTGGGGAGAGGTGCACGACCCGGCGAAGGCGGGCGACCTACTTTCCCGGGGAAATTTCATCGCCGTCACGGTCGTCCACTCGGAGACTTCCACCGGCGCGCGAAACCCAGTGAAGCAGATCTCGGATGTCGCGCACGCGGCGGGAGCGAAGTGCCTCATTGACAGCGTAAGCGGAGCCGGCGGAATCGAGCTGCGCTTCGACGACTGGAATCTCGACTTCGTTCTCACCGGTTCGCAGAAGGCGCTGGCCCTTCCGCCGGGCCTTGGATTCGCCGTCGCATCGGAGCAATTCATCAGCGAGGCCACGTCCGCTCCGAACCGCGGAGTGTACTTCGACATTGTCGAGCTCGACACCTACGCGAAGCAGAATCAAACGCCGAGCACGCCGGCGGTCTCCCTTTTTTACGCGCTGAAGGAACAGTTACGCGCGATCCGCGCCGAGGGAATCGAAAAACGGTGGGCGCGTCACTCGGCGATGGCGGCGATGACCGACGACTGGACGGACAAAGCCGGCGCACCGAAAAACAT
>JALYYD010000258.1 GCA_030946775.1 Gemmatimonadota bacterium | reverse complement strand
TACGTGGCGGGATTCGGACGGTCGAGCTGCTGCGTTACCTCGCCGACGACGATCGCGCCCGCGGTGTCGAGAAGACGCTCGAGCTCCAGCAGGTGCTCAGCGAGATGGTGGCGGCCGTTGGACCGCTTGAGGGGAGCGCCGACGACGATTGCACGCTCGACGGGCGCGGTGAGAGATATCAGTTCTCTAGAGATCTACCTGCTCCGGATTTTCGGGAACGGCAACGGAACACGACAAGCGGTTAGCCGACCGCGTCAAGCTAACCGCTTCTCGCCGAATCATCGTACTACCTCGCCCCGCTGAACACGGAGAATCGCCCTGTCTTGTCGTAAGGCACGGTGAAGTTCCCCACCGGCGTTCCGACACTGACGTCACCGGTGACGCGATAGTCCGCGCTGCCGTTGTTCATCATCTGCCGCGCGACTCCGCCAATTCCGCTATACGTAAAGTCAATCGGAACACGCACCGTCGTCGAGTCGCCCCTCTGAACGGTGAAGCGCGAGTCGAGAGCGCCGAGCGCGAGCTGCTGGTCGCCGACCATCAGCTTGTAAGTGAGGCGCGTCGCGTCGAGCTTGAATCCGTTCGGATTGTAGACGTTGAGATACACGTCCATCGAACCGCCTGTGAGTCCGGCTGACGCAATTCGAACATCCTTGAAGCTCACGACAGGCTCCTTGAAACCGCCGAGCATTCCGAGACTGGCGCAACCCGACAGCGCGGCGACGGCCGCGAATGCCGCGATGAATTTTCTCCTTCTCATCCCAACCTCCTTTTTACTCCTGTTCGGTCGCTTCAGGAGTTGCATTGTTCGTTCCCGATTTGTGACCCGATGGTGACGCCTCGCGGGACACTTTCGACTTCAAATCCGCCCACCAGGCCAGCCTTTTGGCCACTTCCCGCTCGAAACCGAAGGGTCCGGGCTCGTAGAAGACGCTGCCCCGCAGCTCGTCAGGCAGATACTCTTGCGGGATGTATGCCTCGGGGACGGAATGGGCGTACTGATAGCCTTCGTGATATCCCAAATCCTTCATCAGCCTGGTCGGTGCGTTGCGGATGTGGAACGGAACGGGGGCGGCCGGCGTCTGCCGAGCGGCATTTAACGCCGCGCTCAGGGCCCGGTACGAGGCATTCGATTTCGGCGCGGTGGCGAGATAGACGACCATCTCCGCCAGCGGGAGATAACCTTCCGGAGGACCGAGCATATGAAAGGCGTCGCGGGCGGCGACGGCAATCTGGAGCGCCTGCGGATCGGCGAGGCCAATGTCCTCCGCGGCCATAGCAAGAGAGCGGCGGAAGATCGTCATCGGATCCTCGCCCCCTTCGATCATTCGCGCCATCCAGTAGAGGGCGCCCTGCGGATCGCTCCCGCGCAGCGACTTGTGAAAGGCGGAGAGCATGTTGAAATGCGTCTCGCCGCTTTTGTCGTGGTGCGCAAAGCGCTTCTGCATCGCGTCGCGCATCACCTGAACGGTAATCTTCCCGCCGTCGCCGACGAATCCCGCCGCGGCCTCGAGCACGGTAAGCGCCCTGCGGGCGTCGCCGTCCGCTTCCGTCACCAGAAGCTCGCGTGCATCGGCGTCCATCGTCAGATGCATCGCTCCCAGCCCGCGCGCCGCGTCGGTCATCGCGCGGTCCACCACCACGCCGAGATCATCCGGCGTCAACGCGTTGAGAACGAACACGCGCATCCTCGAGAGGAGCGCGCCGTTCAGCTCGAAGGAGGGATTCTCCGTCGTGGCGCCGACGAGGGTGATCGTGCCGCTCTCCACGTGCGGAAGAAACGCGTCCTGCTGCGAGCGGTTGAAGCGGTGGATCTCGTCAACGAACAGAATCGTCTCGCGCCCCTCCTCCAGCCGGTCCTCCGCCTCGCCGATTACCTCGCGCACGCGCGCGACGCCCTCTGTCACCGCCGAGAATGGAACGAACTCCCGGTCGGTGTACTCGGCGATCAATCTTCCGAGTGTGGTTTTCCCGGAGCCCGGAGGACCCCAGAAAACCATAGACGAAACGGTTCCCTTCTCGATCGCTTCGCGGAGCGGCTTGCCAGGCGCGAGAAGGTGCTGCTGTCCGACGAACTCGTCGAGGGTGACGGGGCGCATCCGCGCTGCCAGCGGCTGCGCCTTTTCACGAACGCTGAAAAGTGAGGCCTCGCGATCGGCCGCGGATGCGGGCGGACGACGAAACTTTTTCGGCATCGCGCCTAGAATCCCGCCCCGAGAAAGCGGCGAGTGACGAAGTACAACGCGCATCCGGCGAAGAAGCTGAGCGGCAGATGCCAGCCCTTCTTCCCCTGAAATTCCGGAACGAGGTTCGAGGCGCCGACGTACAGCGCGACTCCGCCGGCGAGCGGCAGACCGAACGTCGCCAGCAGTCCGAGCTGCTGCGTGAGCAATGCTCCAACAAGCGTCGCAACGGCGAGCGCCGATCCGGCGGCAAGCGCCCGGCCGCGCGACTCGCCCGCCGCGAGAAAGAGACTCGAGATGGCGAGCCCTTCAGGCAGCTTGTGGAAAAGGATGGCGAGAAAGACGAGCATTCCGAGCGCCGGCGTGACCGAAAACGCGCTGACTATGGCCACACCATCCACGAACGTGTGCAGCAGCAGTCCGGCGAGAGCGGAGAAGCTTGCCGCTTTCGTGACGTGATGGGTCTCCTCGCCGAAATGAAAGTGGGGGGCGAGCGTGTGTTGAGTGAGGTGCACGAGGAGATATCCGGCGAGAATCAGAATGGCGCCGCGCTCGCCGTGGATCGCGAGCGATTCCGGGATCAGATCGAGGAGCGCCACTGCGATCATGAAGCCGGCGGAGAAAGC
>JALYYD010000221.1 GCA_030946775.1 Gemmatimonadota bacterium | reverse complement strand
TGCTCGAGCTTCGACATGTTCAAGAATTACGAGGAGCGAGGGGAGGCTTTCAGGAAATTGGCGAATGGCTGAGGCGGTCCGGTACAAATGGAAGATGGGCGCCGAGGCGCGTGCGCTCAGTCTGCTCACGTTCATCCTTCTCGCGTGGGGATTGGCGACGGTTTACAGCGCCAGCGCGATCGTCGAGATGGAGGCCGGGCAGAGCCCGCAGCACCTGCTTCTTCGCCAGGCGATCGGAATGGTCGTCGGCCTGGCGATTTTCGCCGCGTCGGCGAAGATGGACGCCGAGCTCTGGTCGAAGTGGGCCTGGCCGCTGATGATCGCGACGATGGTGATGCTTCTCATCATCGTCTTGCCGTTCACGGTGAGAATCGCGCCGCGAATCCACGGCGCCCGCCGCTACCTGTTCGGCGCGTCGGTGCAGCCGTCCGAGTTCGCCAAGCTCGCCGTGATCGTCTGGTCGTCGATGCTGATCGTGAAGAAGGGCGACGCGATGCGGCATCTGCGAAAGGGACTTTTCCCGTTTCTCGTCGTCGTCGGAATCCTAGACCTACTGGTGATGGCCGAGCCTGACCTCTCGCAGGCGATGATGTACACGCTCACACTGGGAATCATTCTCTTCGCCGGCGGCGTGCGCGTCGGGCACTTCGTCGCACTCGGCGCGGCGCTCATTCCATACCTGTTCACCAAGGCGCAGAAGCTGAACTACGTACTGCTCCGGATGACCGCCTTCCTCGATCCGGGCTCCGCCTCCGCGGTGACGACGTACCAGCTCAAGCAATCGCTCATCGCCGTCGGCTCGGGAGGGATCGGAGGCGTCGGGTTCGGGCAGGGGAGGCAGCAGTACGGATTTCTCCCCTTTGGATACGACGACTTCATCGGAGCCCACATCGGCGAAGAGTGGGGATTCGTCGGGATGTGCGTGCTGGTGATATTCTTCTTCGCTTACGGCGCGCTCGGCTTTCGCATTGCCAGGAACGCCCGCTCGCAGTTCCAGACCCTCGTTGCCGTGGGGATCACGGTCACAATCATTCTCACCGCATACCTGCACATCGGAGTCGTCACCGGCCTTTTGCCGACGACCGGGCTGACGCTGCCGTTCATCTCATACGGCCGGTCGAATCTCGTCCTTTCGCTGCTGATGACGGGGATCCTCGTCAACATCGGCAGCACGCACGAGAAAGTGATCGCCTCGCACGCGACCGATCCCGTCGCGCTTCGGGCGATCCCGCTCGGATGACGATCATCTTCGCCGGCGGTGGAACGGGAGGGCATCTCTATCCGGGAATCGCCATCGCGCGGGCGATGGTGAAGATCGATCCCCCGGTGGAGCCGTTCTTCATCGGCGCCAAGCGGGGGATCGAGAAGGACGTCCTTCCCGGCGCCGGATTCGAATACGAGCTGCTAGATCTCCATCCATTGTATCGCGCGCGTCCCTGGGAGAATTGGAAGACGCTGCGCGGCGCGCTGTCGGCGTGGCGGAAAATCGGCGAGAGAGTCAAGGCCTACAAACCCGATGCGGTCGTCGGCACGGGCGGGTACGCGTCAGGTCTGACGCTCGCCTACGCGACGGTGAAGAAGATCCCCTTCGCGATTCAGGAGCAGAACACGTATCCCGGATTGACGACCCGTTTTTTCAGCCGGTATGCATCGCAGATCCACCTCGGCTTCCCGGAAGCGCGCGCGCTTCTCAAGCCTTCCGCAAAGGCAAAGATCTTCGATTCCGGAAATCCGATCGAGCCGCCTCCAGCCGATTCGCGCGACAAGCGCGCGGGGAGGGCGGCGTGGGAATTTCCGGCCGAGGGCGGAACGGTGCTGCTCGTGTATGGAGGGAGCCAGGGTTCGCAGGCGATGAACGAAGCCGTTGCAGGGTGGATTCGGAGCGGCATACCGGATGGGCTTTACATCATCTGGGCGACGGGGCGGGGGAACCACGAGAAGTACGCGGATCTCGAATCGGCGCGGGTGAAGGTGCGGCCGTATCTGAGCCCGGTATCGGACGCGTATCGGGCCGCCGATCTGGCCCTTTCGCGGGCTGGCGCGATGGCGACCGCCGAGCTTTGCGCGTGGGGGCTGCCGATGATTTTGGTGCCGCTACCGACCGCCGCGGCCGACCATCAGACAGCGAACGCGCGGGCACTCGAGGCGGCTGGCGCCGCGCAGGTAATCCTGCAATCGGGGATGTCGCCGGCGATGCTTGCCGTCGCTGTGAATGGTCTTGTTTCCGATCCAACGCGGCTGGCCGCACTTTCTGCGCACGCGCTGGAGAGGGCTAGACCTCACGCCGCGGAACAGATTGCGCAAGCAATACTTGACCTTGCATATCTCAAGTAGTTTCGAGGGGCTGTTATGACGCGCTCGGCGCACTTTGTGGGTGTCGCGGGGGCAGGGATGCGCGCGCTCGCCGAGCTCTATGCCCGGCGCGGAATCGAGGTTACCGGCTGCGACACGCACGCCGATAGCGCCTCCGAATTGAAGGAGTTCGGGATCACGATTCTCGAGGGCCATTCGCCTCATCACGTGGAAGGTGTGGACGAGGTCGTCGTGACTTCGGCGATGCCGAAAGAGCATCCCGAGCTGGCGCGCGCGAGAGAGCTCGGAATCAAGGTCACGCGGCGAGCCGAGGCGCTGGGCAAGGCGACCTCGGGGGGAAAGGTGGTCGCCATCGCCGGCACTCACGGAAAGACCACTACGACCGTGCTCACGACGTCGGCGCTTTCCTCGGCGGGCCTTCAGCCGACCGGCGTCGCCGGCGGGCGAGTCGAGTCCTGGGGCGGGAACCTCAGCTATCAATCGGACTCGCTTTTTGTCGTCGAGGCGGACGAATACGACCGCTCCTTTCTCGCGCTTCATCCGCACGTCGCAGTGGTGACGAACGTCGAGGCCGATCACCTGGACATCTACAAGGATCTGGCTGACATCGAGGAGACGTTTGCGAGATTCACGCGCCCGGCGGAGTTCATCGTGCTGTGCGCGGATGATCCCGGGGCGAATCGGATTCCGGGATTGGCCACGTCGGAAGTGATTCGCTACGGGGTGAGCTCACCGGATGCGCGTCTTCGCGCCACCGAAATTAGACTCGCCCCCTCGGGGGCGGGGGCACTCGCCGCCGCCTTCTCGGTTTTCTACGACGACAAACCCCTCGGCGATGTCCAGCTCGCCGTCCCGGGGATGCACAACGTCCTCAACTCCCTCGCCGCGATCGCCTCCGGACTCGCGCTCGGCGTCACCCTCGAGGCGATGCGCCCCGGTCTCGCCGCATTCACCGGCGTTGCGCGCCGGTTCGAGCGCGTCGGCGACGTCGCCGGCATCACCATCATAGACGATTACGCGCACCACCCAACCGAGATCACCGCTACCCTCGAGGCGGCGCGCAATTCGTTCCCCGGCCGGCGGATCGTCGCCGCATTCCAGCCGCACCTATTCTCCCGCACACGGGACTTCGCCAGGGATTTCGCGAGCTCACTCTCCGCCGCGGACGCGGTCTTTCTCGCCGACATCTATCCCGCGCGCGAGACCCCGATTGCCGGCGTCACCTCCGCGCTCATCGCAAATCACCTGCGCGAGTCTGGTCGCTCCCCCGAGTGGACCGGCCCCCGCGCCCACCTCGCCGGCGCCCTGCGCGACAGCCTGCGGCCGGGTGACGTACTCCTCACCATTGGGGCGGGCGACATCACCCTCACAGCCGGTGAGCTGCGCGACCGGCTCAACCGCGACGCGGGCCCCGAACCCGGATGACCGACGACTGGGAAGAGGAGCTCGAGCGCGCCGATCGCAACCTCGGCTCTACCGACACACGAGATGATCGCGACACCGATCAACCGCGCCCAGAACCAAAATCCGCCAAGAAAAAGAGCCGGTTCAGCAAACCGGGGTGGAAAATCCTTGGAGCGATGCTTCTCTTTGGAATCATCATTACCGCCGGCCATTACACACTAATCGGCCTCCGCTCGATGGCGTTTTTTAGAGTGCGAACGATCGAAATCCGCGGCACCCGCTACCTGCAGCCGACGGAAATCGTCGAGCGGATGCACGTTGACACACTCCGCTCTCTCTGGGATGATGTCGGTCCTCTCGAGGCGCGCATCCGCCCCCACCCGCAAGTCACCGACGTTCGCATCACCCGGCGGCTGCCCGGTACGCTCGTCGTCACGCTGCGTGAGAATCTCCCGGTCGCCCTCATTCCGACCGGGCAGACGCTCCAACCGTACGACTCGCTCGGCCGCCAGCTCCCGATCGACCCTATTCGCACGGACCTCGATCTCCCCGTAATCGCCTCGCCAGACCCCGCGCTTCTCCGCCTACTTGGCGAGATTCGAAGAGGAAACCTCGCGATGTACCAGAGAGTGAGCGAGATGAAGCGCACGGGGAGAAACGACCTCCTCATTCTCCTGAGCTCTACGTTCGCGCGCCTCGCAACCTCCCTCGATTCGGCGGCGCCCGAGCCGGGTCTTCTTCGCGTTCGTGCGCAGGTGGGGGTGACCGTTGATAGGTTGACCGATATCTTTCCCGTGGAGAGTGACCTCGTGGCGCGGCAGGCCCGCATCGGGGAGCTCGATTTACGCTACCGCGACCAGGTTATCGCCCGCATTCAATGAATCCAGAACGTATCGTTGGTGCGCTCGACATCGGATCGGCCAAGACGACGGCTCTCATCGCTGAAGTCGTGGGCGACCGCCAGCGGAACGCCACTGTAAAAATCCTCGGCGTCGGTCAGGCGAGGACGACAGGGCTCCGGCGGGGAATAGTCTCCGACATCGAGGAGACGACGCGCTCGATCAAGAAGGCGATTCAGGACGCCGAGCGTATGGCGGGGGCGCAGGTGCAGAGCATTTACGCGGGAATTGCCGGCGAGCACGTTCGCGCGATGATCTCCACCGGCGTCGTCGCTGTGAACGGTGACGAGATCACCAAAGCGGATGTTGACCGCGCCAACGACGTCGCCCGCGCCCAGCCGATTCCGCAGGACCGCGAGCTCCTCCACGCCATCCCGCAGGAATACACGGTAGACCGCAACTCCGGCGTGCGTGACCCGATCGGTATGATCGGCACGCGCCTCGAGACTGAGATGTACCTCGTCACCATCGGCAGCTCGCCGGCGATGAATCTCCGCAAGTCGGTCGAGCGCGCGGGATACTCCGTGCGCGATCTCGTTCTCGAGCCGCTCGCCAGCGCGCTCAGCGTTCTTACCGAAGACGAGAAGGAGCTTGGCGTCGCGCTCGTCGAGATGGGCGCCGGGACGACCGACATCGCCGTCTTCCACGAAGGAAAAATCCGCCACCTCGGCACGATCAACTTCGGCGGCAACAACGTCACCAGCGATATCGTCCACGGCATCGGCGTGACGCAGGCGGACGCGGAGCGGCTGAAGGAGCGCTATGGCTGCGCGTATGAGCCGCTCGTAGACGCGGAGGAGGTCATTCAGCTGCCGAGCACTGTCGCACAGGGCGAGCGGGCAATTCCGCGCGAGGTTCTGGCGCACATCATCCATCAGCGGATGGATGAGATCTTCGATTTGGTGCAGAAGGAGATCGAGCGCGCCGGATTCGGCCAGCGCCTCTCCGGCGGAGTCGTCGTCACCGGCGGCGCTGCCGCAATGCAGGGAGTGGGCGAGCTCGCGGCGGACGTGTTCGGCACCGGGGTTCGCATCGGTTTGCCTGGGGAAAACATCGGCGGATTGATTGACGCCGTCGAGGCGCCGCGGTTCTCGACCGTCGTCGGACTCGCGATCTACGGCGCGAACAGAATTCTCGTCGGCGGAGAGAAGCCGTCGAAGAGAAAGCTCAGTACGCCCGGCTTCGACAAGGTCGGAAAGAATCTGAAGCGCTGGTTCGACGACTTCTTCTAACCCCTCCGGTTCGTGACTGCGCCGATCCGCGTACTGCTCGTCGAAAGTGATCCAGAAGATGTGAAGCGCGCGCGCGTGCTGCTCTCGCAGGCGCCCGGCATCGGTTTCCACATTACCGCCGTCCCCAGACTCGCCGACGGCATCGAAGAGCTCTCGCGCGGCGACTACGACGTCATCCTCCTCGCGCTCCTCCTTCCCGACAGCAAGGGACTGGAGACATTCCGCCGCATCCACATCCGCGCGCGGTCGCTCCCCATCGTCGTCGTTTCCAGCATCGCTGACGAAGGCATCGCCATCGACGCGGTTCGAGCGGGCGCCGAGGACTATGTGGTGAAGGGAAGCGCCGACGGCGTCACATTCGGCCGTGTGGTGCGCTACGCCATCGAGCGCAAAAAACGCAAGCCGGCGGAGATGGAGACGACTGGCGAGTATGAGCGCACGGAAGATCTGTATCGCCGCATCGTCGAGTTCAGCCAGGGACTCATCTGCACGCACGACCTCGAGGGAACTCTATTGTCCGTGAATCCCGCCGCAGCGCACTCGCTTGGCTACGAGCCGGAGGAGATGATCGGCAAGAACCTCGGCGACTTCATGAGCCCGGCCAGAAGAATCGCCGTCGGGCCATATTTGCAGCGACTGAAGAAGGACGGCAACGATTCCGGCCTGCTGCCCGTCGTAACGAAGTCGGGCGAGGAGAAGACGTGGCAGTACCGCAACACGCTGTACTCCGAGAAGGATGTGCCGCTTTACG
>JALYYD010000218.1 GCA_030946775.1 Gemmatimonadota bacterium | reverse complement strand
GCGGATTCGTCCAGTTCGGAAAACGCATTCGAGCTCACATCTATCTGCAGATGCGTCGAGTCCTTCAAGAATGAAGGCATCGCATCCGCAGACTTGCCGAGGCTGTCGCTGAGGATTGACGCAAGCTGCGAGCGCGCGGAGTCGTCGTCGTGCCGTGCGCAGGCGGTCAGGAGCGCGAGCGCCAACGATGGCGTGGCGAGACAGTGGCTGTTCATACTTCGCTTCACTTGCCGGGTGTGGTGAACTGAATGATGAAAATCGGCAGGAGTATGACTAACAACCAGAACAATATCTGCTTGACGATCCGAAATGCGACGGGGCCGCTGTCATACAGGTAAAACGATCCCGGCGCACCTTCGCGGATGACGCCGGCGCGTAGCAGATTTTCAAATGCCGGAGTACCCGCACCGAGGTATTTCCCGGGCTGGGCATTGGCAGCGCCAATGGCTCCTTTCGCTTTGAACGCGCCGCGAATTTCACTCACGTTGCGCAGCTGCAGCTCGTCGATCACTTAACCCCCGCTGTTGGATCCTGCCCCTGTCGAGCGCTTGCATCGAGCGCGTAACCGATCCCCCAGGATATTCCGAATACGATCGCGAACATTGTGGCCCCGACGGAGAATCCCCTTTGCACGAGAATTCCCCCGACGATCGCCGCAATTCCAGCGCTCGCGCCAACGAACACTGACGTGACAGCCGCCGCGTGCGAAGTCCGATCGCGTGACCGGATTGCGATGATGGCGATCGTCGCTCCGATGAACGACGCGATCGCGAGCCAGAGCACTCGCGTGTCATTGCCTGTCTGGGCCACCCTGATGAATCCGAGTACGAACGGCGCCAGAGCGAATAGCCGCGCCACGACGTGTGTCACTCGAGTCTTGGAAGATCGCATCGTCACCGCTCCATTATGGGCAGGTACTCCCGCCACGGCCCCACCGCATCACGATACTGCTTTGCCATCACCCGCGCGATCTGGGCGATATGACTCAAGTCGTGAGCCGCCCACGTCGCGAGCAATTGACGCAGCGCGACGGCGCCCAACTTCGGGTGCTCGCCTTCGAGAGAGAGCTGCCCATCGGTGAGATTCCATCCAGCCAGCGTTTTCAGATTACCCACACGTAACAGTGCGAACTCATCGAGAAGCTCGGCGAGTGTGTTTCCCTTGCTCTCTTCAAACTGCGCAAAACGATCGTACGGCGTGAAGCGACGATCGGTGCCCTGGTCGAGAATGATCTTCGCGCGCGCCATCCAGTCCGTGCGCTCGCCGTGAATGAGATGGCCGAGCACGTCGTACGGTGTGAACGTTTCCGGGCCTTCGCTGGCGTAGATCCATTCGTCGGGAAGGCCGGCGAGCATCGCCCCCAAAACGAATGGAGTGCGCTCGAGAACCGCAATCGAATCGGCGAGATGGAATTCCATCAGCGGAGCCCGGAGAGAACCTCGGCCGAGTTGTTCACTGCCGCGAACAGTGTGAATCGTCCAGCCCCTGCTGGATGTCTATCAGGAGAAGCGTCGTATTGGAGCACGGAGTCATCTCCTGAATATGCGAATCGAGCGATGCAACGGCGACACCTCTCCCGCTTCCCGCGCCGCGGCTACAAGTTCAAGCATGACGCAAAGAGCCTTCAGAGCTCGTCCGCGATCGCGCCCGCTTCTCCCGCTTCTACTCGCGGTGATGGGTGCGGCCTGTCACACCGTTCCAGTTCCCGCAACTGGTGCTTCGGCTCCGCCCACACCGCGTGCCCAGAATCCGTCTCCGATGATGGAGCAGGGGAGACGGCACGATCGCATACCGCCGAGGACACCGGCGGACATCGCACTGCGCATCGAGACGGGACTACCCAAGCCCGTAGATCTCTATATCCCCGTGCGTTCTAACCAACCCGTAGAGGAGCGGACGCTCCTCGTCCATTTTTTTGGCGCCGCTTACATCCCGTTGCAGGCGGCGGTGGCGAACGGCGGGCGATACGTTGTCGCCGTCGTCAACCTTGGGGCGGGATCGTCGGCGTACGAGCGGCCGTTCGCCGATACAGCGACGTGGCACACTCTCCTGCGACGCGTGCAGAACGAAACTTCCGCGCGTACCGCGGGACGCGTGCGCATCAACCGAATCATCGTGAGCGCGTTCAGCGCCGGATACGGCGGGGTGCGCGCACTGCTGCGCGACGATCAGATCGCAGCCAGCATCAACGGCGTGATATTGCTCGACGGATTCCACACCAGCTACGTTCCCGAACGAACGGTTCTCGCCGAAGGTGGCGCGCTCGATACTACGAACCTTGTTACATTCCTCCGATATGCGCGGCGGGCGGTAGCCGGCGAAACACGAATGCTCATTACCCACTCTGAGATTTTCCCCGGAACGTTCGCGAGCACCACCGAGACGACCGACTGGCTCATCGCCGAGCTCGGGCTCGCGCGGAAACCCGTGCTCGAGTGGGGCCCGGGCGGAATGCAGCAAATCAGTGAAGTGCGAAGCGGCGGCCTGACGATTCTCGGATTCGCCGGAAACGCCGGGCCCGATCACATCGATCACCTGCACGGGCTTGGCGCGTTTCTCGCGCGGATGGAGCAATGAGATTGACCGGCGCTTTTCGCGATTGTTCCAAATCAAATACCAGCCGAGGCGATGCCTACAACAAATGAAGAGCATTCAGCGGGATCTCCATCAGCAGCTGAAGGCGGAAGCGATCGCCACCCGCGAGCGCATCGCGCGAATCATCAAGCCGTTGGATGAGGCGAAGCTGAACGAACATCCGGAACCGGCAGGATGGAGCATCGCGCAGGTTCTCGAGCATCTCATACTCGGCGACGAAAAGTACGAAGCTCCCTTCGCCGCGGTGCTGCGCCGCGCGAGGCCCGACGCCGGCGCACCGTCGCGCGAATGGAAATCGTCACTCCTCGGCGGAATGATTGCCGGCGCGATCTTGAAGCCGAAGCCGCTGAAGGCGCCGAAAGTATTTGACCCCGGCCCGACGCCCCGCCGCGGAACCGCGCAGGCGTTCCTGGATGGAGAGACGAGCTTCGTGAAGGCGATGGACGATG
>JALYYD010000203.1 GCA_030946775.1 Gemmatimonadota bacterium | reverse complement strand
AGTATCCCGGGGTTAAAAAGTGCGTGTGGGTCGAACGCGCGCTTCACATTTTGAGAAAGGGCGTCAGAAGTCACGCTGGGAGAAACTGCTTTCCAGGCATTCGGAGGAAGAACCTCGTACGTGACTCGCTGCGCCGCGCTCGGAGCAGGAATGAGTCCCTCGTCGCGCACACCGCGCAATGCAACTCGCACGACGCCTTTGGAAAATGTCGAATGAAGGTGGCCTGCATCCGCCGATTCAACCATTGTGTGTGCGTTTTTCCAGAGCAGGTGTGCATTGGATGGAAGTCCGCTGAGGCGGAGCGCCACGTCTGGAACTGACGGATCCTGCTCGCTCAGCCTTGTCCAGATGTCGGCGTCCACTTCCGTCGGCGATCCGATATTGCAAAGCGTAGCAAGTTGTGCGTCGACAAGCTTCTCGTTTCCGGCGAGCCGGATAAGCACGACTGAAGCCGCGTGCAGCCCGAGGGCGGCCGCGGTTTTTCCGTTAACGCCTTCCATCGTCAGCGCGGAGAGCGGCGCGTTGCGCAGCAAATGAAAAAATGGCTGCGTGGCGTTTGCGCCAACCGGGATCTCAAGCGCAAAAGTTCGATCTACCTTTGGCCGCGCGTAGAGTCTGAGCGACGTCTGGGTGATGACGCCGAGTGTTCCCCACGCACCGCAGTTGAGCCGCATCAGATCGAAGCCGGCGACGTTCTTGACGACGCGCCCGCCGGACTTGATCACATCCCCTTTGCCGGTGACGAGCTCGAGTCCGAGAACGAAGTCGCGCGCAAAGCCGAAGCTGTGCGCGAGCGGGCCGGAGGACGCGGTCGCGATCGTCGCGCCGATTGTGCCGCTTCGCGAGCCGGGGGGATCGAGCGGCAGCCATTGGCCATTAGCGCCCGTCACCGCGGCTATCTCGGAGAGAGGAGTGCCCGCGCGCACCGTGATCGTGAGATCATCCGGAACGTAATCGACGATGCCCGAGTCCGACGACATCGATATCATCGTGTCGGAGAGGACAGGACGTCCGCCGTTCATCCACGTGGCCGCGCCGGAAATGCGCACTCGCGTCCGATTGGCGATCGCTTCCCGCACAGTGGCGGCGACGCTTTCAGTGCTCACCTGCCGAGCAGCTTTTCCGCCGCGCGGGTGGATGGGGCGGCGAGCCATTCGCGGCAGCGGTGTGTCGGAATGACCTTCGCCGGGTTGGCGCGGCGCGACGGATCAAACGCGTCGCGAAGGTCGCACATCGCGCCCAGCGATTCCGGCGAGAAGATGTCATCCATATACGCCATCTTGTCGAGACCGACGCCGTGCTCGCCGGTGATGCTTCCTCCGACCGCGACGCACGCCGCCATTATCTCTTTCATAGCGAGATGAACGCGCTCGCTCTCTTCCGGATCATCGGCGTTGTACGGAATGTTCGGGTGCAGATTGCCATCGCCGGCGTGGAAGACGTTGCACACGATCACGCCAAACTTCAGCCGCGTGGCTTCGATCTTTCCCAATATCTCGGCGAGGCGGCTGCGCGGAATCACCGCGTCCTGGACGACGAGGTGCGGTGAGAGACGGCCCATCGCACCGAAAGCTTTTTTGCGTCCCTGCCAGAGCCGCAGCCGCTCCGTTTCATCACGCGCGACTTTTACATTTCGCGCGCCACCGTCGAGGGCGAGACGGCGCACCGTCTCGAGGTCGGCGTCCACGCCTTCCTGTAATCCGTCGAGCTCGACGAGCAGAACCGCTTCGGCGTCCTTCGGATAGCCCGCCGCGTAGATGGATTCCTCGATGACGCGGATCATCGGCCCGTCGAGAAACTCGAGCGCCGCGGGAACGACCCCCGACGCGACTATCGCCGACGTGACTCGCGCTGCCGCGTCCACCGTCAGAAAATCCATCAGCATCGTGCGAATTATCTGCGGGCGCGGGATCAGTCTCACCGTGATGTCGAGGGCGACTCCGAAGCATCCCTCCGAACCGATGAACGAGCCGCGCAGATCGTAACCGTCCCGCTCTCCCTCCTCCGCGCCGAGCTGGACGATCTCGCCGTCAGGAAGAATCGCGGTGATGGCGAGAACGTGATTGAGCGTGACTCCATACTTGAGACAGTGCGGACCACCGGCGTTCTCGGCGATGTTGCCGCCGATCGTGCACGCCGCCTGGCTCGAAGGGTCGGGCGCGTAGATCAAGCCCATCGGGGCTGCGGCTGCGTTGAGCTTGATGTTGATGACACCCGGCTCGACCTTCGCGCGCTGGTTTTCTACATCTATTGATATGATCTGCTTGAGCCGATGAAGCCCGAGCAACACAACCCCGTCGGCGAGAGCTCCACCCGACAAGCCGGTCCCCGCGCCCCGCGGAACGAACGGGAGCTCCGCCTCGGCGAGAGCGCGCACGACGGCAACGGTTTCGTCGCGAGTTCCCGGGAAGACAGCCAGCATCGGCTCCTTCCGGTACCCCGGCAGACCATCAGAGCTGTAGACGAGCAGCTCGCTGATTCTCGTGAGAACGTGGCGGTCGCCAACGATCTCTCTGAGCCGTTCGATAACCGCGTCGCGCTCCATTCTCAAAGCTAACTCAGGCGCTACGCCGCAGAATCGTTCTTTCCCGTTTCGTTTTCCTCGTCCGCCGGCTGCGGCGGCGCGACGACGAGCTTGAGCGCGTCACGCTCGATGCGGTATTCGAGCGGAGTGTCCATTCGATGCAGCTCGCCGTCGAGCGCCACGATCGTCGAGGGACGATTGAGGGCGATCGAGACCTTGTCGGCAATGAAGCTTTCGAAGTGGGGAGTCCGCGCCACCTCCCTGGTGCCGCGCGAAACGGCGGCGAGCGCGAGAGCAAAAAGACGCGCCGGACGCCTGCCGCGCACGACCATAACGTGCAGTCCGCGGCGGCCATCCTTCACGCGGCTTCCCAGCGTCGGCAGCTGCAGCTCGCGTTCACTCACGCCGATGAAAACGAGCGGAGTGCGGTAGATGCGCTCCTTCCCGTCAATCTCGACCTTCACCGCCATCATTCGCAGGTCGGAGAACATCCTGAACGCGGCGAGCAACGATGCAAGCCGGTATCCGAGCCGTGTCTCAAGCTGCTCCCGAACTCGAACGAACTTCACGTACAGGCCAATCGAGCTGGTGTTGAGAAAAACCTTGTCGTCGAGATAGCCGAGATCCACGGTCGCGATCGTCGCCCCCCCTGCGATCTCCGCCGCCTTGGCGAGGTCGGTTGGAATGCCGTTGTCCCTGGCGAAATGATTGAGCGTCCCGCCGGGGAGAACCGCGAGCTCGGTCTTGCTCCGTGCCGCGGCAGCCGCGGCAGCTGCGATGGTCCCGTCGCCTCCGGCTACTACCATTCGCGGGACCCCGCGCTTCACGGCGTCGCGAAAGTGGTCGACGAGCTTGTCGGGCTCGACTTCTTCGAGCTCGAAGCCTTCTGCTGACAGCGCTTCGCGCGCGGCGTCGACACTGCCGCACTTCTTGTTCAGGTACGCTGGGAGGGAAGGGTTCATTTGGGGAGGCTATTCTTCGTTATAGGAACTGCAACGGAACACGGCAAGCGTTTAGCGAACCGCTATACGCGAATAGCGGTTCGCCAGCCGCTTGTAGTGTGATTGGTCTTCGACCTCAAAGGCAAGAACGGGGCTCATAAAAAAACGCCGAGTCTCTGATGAGGCTCGGCGTCTTGAGATCACGACGTGGGAAAACTAGGCCGTCGTCCAGAACCCGGCGAGGGCATTGCCGTCGGGGGATTCGCGCAGCTTTTCGAATGCACGCTCACGGATCTGACGAATGCGCTCGCGCGTCACACCCATCAGCGCGCCAATCTTCTCCAGCGTCATAGCATCGGAGCCCTGCTCCAATCCATAGTACAGATGGAGAATCTTCCGCTCGCGCGGAGTCAGGTACTTCCTGAAAACGCGGTCGATGAACTCGCGCATCAAATGAAAGTCGGTCACTTCCTCGATCTCGGCGCCATCCACGCCGGCGAAACGTTCGCCGAGCGTCGAAGCTTCGCGATCGGAGCGATCGATCGGCGCATCGAGCGAGATTTCAGTCGCCGACATCTGCTTCGCAGAACGGACCTGCTCGGGGGTTTCTTCCAACAGGCGCCCGATCTCGTGGTCGGTCGGGTCGCGGTTCAACACCTGGGAAAGCACGGTCTGCGCGCGCGCGAGCTTGATGAGCTGCGAATTCTGATTGAGCGGGATTCTCACGCTTCTCGTCTGCTCGGCCAATGCCTTCAGCACCGCCTGCCGAACCCACCACACCGCGTACGAGATGAACTTTACGCCCTGGTCGGGATCGAACTTCCTGACTGCTTTGAGCAGACCTTCGTTGCCGATGGCGACGAGCTCGCCGAGGTCGAGTCCGTGCCCCTGATACTTCTTCACGTATGAAATGACGAAGCGGAGATTCGCAGTCACCAGCCGCTCGGCGGCTTTCTCATCTCCACCCTGTGCACGGCGCGCCAACCGTCTTTCTTCTTCGGCGTCGGTGATGAGGGGAAGCTTTTGTATGTCCTGGAGGTACTGGTCGAATGCGCTGGAGGGGGAGGAACGGAAGAAGCCTTTGGATCTACTCTCGCCGGTCGTCTGCATAAGCCCCTATGATCGCTTAAATCGTTCGGCGGACCAATCGCCCGCACAGGAAGGCCTGCTGGACGGGCACGTTAACTAGGGGGTACAGACGGCGTCAACAGCCACGTTCCGTGCCACGCACGAATCGCGGTTTCTCCTCGAAAAACCCACTAAACAGTTGGATTTCGCGGCTTCCACCGCGAATCAGGCCTGCGGGTCTTTGGGCTTTGTGCGGGTAGTGGCCATCACGATGCCCAGTCCGATGAGGACGATCGCGCCGACAATAATCCAGATCGGGGGCGCACCGAGCAGGAACGCGGCGATGGTGAGTCCGATGATCAGGACGATGTAGCCGATCAGGTAAGTGCTAAAGGATGACATCGCGGATCCGGGTTCGAGGTGTGCTGACTATGGGGCAATTGTAACGCCAATCACGAACGCGTGCGCTGCTACCGCTTCGCGAGTCCATCCCAGCGAGCGGCGTCGGCCGGTGGGGGAGACTGCTCTTCTTCGCGCGCGACGAGAATCGCTTTTCCGGAACGTCGTCCGAAGCGCTGTGCTTCCGCGCACGAAGGAGTCCACACATCCAGCGTCGCGCCAAGCACGTTGCCGCCGGTGTCATCCACGAGGTAGCGACCGAGGTACTTGTCGCCGAGGAAGACTTCGACGTAGCGCGCGAGGGGGAAGATGCGCGGGTCGGCGGCGACGATACCGGGGCGGACGTAGCGACCACGGCGCGTCTCGCCCTTGTTGCAGTACTGAGTGAGCGAGATGGGAACGACCTCGCCGACTTCGGCGGGGGCGAACTTTCCCGGCGCGCGCGGCATCAGCCCGTCACGCATCAGGATCGCCTCGCGTGCAGTCGCGCGGAATGCGCTAGCTAGAGCTGGTACGAAGCTGCCGCGGCGGATGCTTCTCATAGAAGCAGGGACCGTGTGCGCGGCGCGGACGATGACCGGCTCGAGGCGCGGCAGTGCGCCGACCGGCATCGGAATGTTTTTCCCGCCGGAGTTGCTCGTGGGAAGATGAGCCGCTCCGGTGACGATGAACGCAATGGCAAACACGCCGGCGATGAGGAGGCGGATGTACTCGCCCTTCCTCGATGGCCGCGCACCCTCCGCGACACGCAGTGCGTAGTCGCGGCGAAGCTCAGGATTTTTTGTCATTTCATCGCCTCCATTATCAACTCGTCGGCAACGGGCACCGACCAATCGGATCCATCCCTCGCCATCTCACCGATTCGCGCAGGAAGCGCGAATCTGATCTTGCCTTCCCTCGACTTCTTGTCCGACCTCATCGCTTCGAGCATCCGCGGCGGTGAGCACTCGGGGGGGAGTCTCGTCGGGAGGCCGGCCAGCTTCAGCGCCTCCTCGATTTTGACAGTGGTACCCGGCTCGGCGACACCAATCTTTTCCGCCAGCTCGCTTTCCACCGCCATCCCGATCGCGACTGCCTCTCCGTGCAGCAACGAATACCCGCTGGTAGTCTCGACAGCGTGGCCGATCGTGTGTCCAAAATTCAGAATTTTCCGCAGGCCATTCTCGCGCTCATCCTGAGCGACGATTTTGACCTTTATCTCTATAGCCCCTACGATCAGAGGCTCCAGCCTGTCACTTCTCCCGAGACCCCCGGAGAGAAGGTCGGGCATGGCTTCGCGGACTAACGAAAAGTAACCGGTGTCCGCCACCACGCCACACTTGATCACTTCTGCAAATCCTGCGCGCAGCTCCCTAAGTGTAAGCGTGACAAGGACTTCGGGGTCGATCAGGACCGCCGCAGGCATGTGAAAGGAACCCACCAAATTCTTCCCTGCGGGTGTGTCCACCCCTGTTTTGCCACCGATCGCGGCGTCTACCATCGCGATCAAAGTGGTGGGAACCTGGACGAAATTGACCCCTCTCATATAGGTCGCGGCGACAAAGCCGGCGATGTCGCCGACGACTCCGCCGCCGAGTGCGACGATCGTGGAGTCGCGTCCGAGCCCGGCGTCGAGGAGGGCGTCGGTGATGATCGTCCAGGTTTCGCGGGTTTTGTGGGACTCGCCCGCCGAGATCATCACCCCATCTATTGTAGTGGGGGCGAAGCTGGCTTCGACGGCACCGGCGTAGAGCTTATGGACGTTGGCATCGGTGACGACCGCATATCGGTGGGCAGGCGCGTAGCCGGTGACGAGCTTCCCGACCTGACTGATGAGACCGGGTTGGACGTGGATCTTCGACTGTCCGCTGCCGCTCACCACCGAGGCTACCAGGCTACTTCACCGGAGCCGGCGAGCTTGTTGGCGAGGCGGGCGAGGGTGAAGAGAAGATCGGAGAGGCGGTTAAGGTAAATCACCGCGAGCTCGGGGATTTCCGTCCTGTGGCTGAGAGTGACGACACGTCGTTCCGCTCGACGGCAAACGGTGCGCGCGAAGTGGAGCGCCGATGCCTTCTCGCTACCGCCGGGGAGGATGAAAGTTTTCAGCGGTTCCAGTTCGAGATCGCACTTGTCAATCTCGCGTTCGAGCTCGGCGATTCTGATCTCGTTGAGATTCGCTTTGGTGAGATGCTGTTCCATCTTGGCGCGATCGGGGGTGGCGAGGAGGGCGCCGATTGAAAAGAGATCGCGCTGGATGGAGAGGAGCAGGTCGTCTATGCGCGGGAGAGGCTGGGTGGAGCGAACGACGCCGAGCACTGCGTTGAGCTCGTCGACATCGCCGTAGGCTTCGACGCGAACGTCGTCCTTGGGCACTCTGCCGCCGCCGAAGAGGCCGGTGTCGCCGGCGTCTCCGGTCTTGGTGTAGATCTTCATTGGGTCAAAATGTAACCCGCTATATTTCGCGCTGCCGATGGAAAACCAGCGCGAAATCACCGACATCACGATCATCGGCGGAGGGCCGACCGGACTCTTCGCCCTCTTCTACGCCGGAATGCGCGGGGCCAAGGCTCAGATCGTGGACGCGCTCCCCCAGCTTGGCGGCCAGCTCACTGCGTTGTACCCCGAGAAGTACATCTTCGACGTTGCGGGCTTTCCGAAGATCCTGGCGAAGGATCTGGTGAAGGCGCTTGTCGAGCAATCGGACCAGTTCCACTTTCCGTCGTTCCTGAACCAGAACGTTGCCGCGCTGGAGACCGAGGACGACCATTTCGTTTTGGTGACCGAGACGGATCGTTTTCCCACGAGGTCAATCATCATCGCCGCTGGGATAGGAGCGTTTTCGCCAAGGAAGCTGCCGCAGGCGTGCGCGGAGCCGTGGTATGGGAAGGGGATACACGACCGGGTGAGCGATCCGGCGGAGTTCGAAGGGAAGAAGATCGTGATCATCGGCGGCGGCGACTCGGCGTTCGATTGGGCGCAGCAGCTGAGGGGGCGCGCGAACGAGATCACGCTGGTGCATCGAAGCGACCGGTATCGCGCGCACGGCGCGACAGTGAGCGACGTGCAGGCGGCGGCCGCGGCGGGGAAGACATCGCTGCTGCCGTTTCACGAGCTGCACGACGTGCGAGGCGGTGACACGATCACCGGGATCACCGTGCGCGAAGTGAAATCAAAAGAGACGCGCGAGATCGAGTGCGACGCGGTGCTGCCGATGCTCGGGTTCCACAGCGACATGGGCGCGCTGACGTCGTGGGGGCTCCGGGTAGAGAACGACGAGATCGTTGTCAGCAGTGAAATGGAGACGGGGCGCGCCGGAGTTTACGCGGCGGGCGATGTGACGATGTATCCGGGTAAGCTGAAGCTGATCGCGACGGGGTTTGGCGAAGCGGCGACGGCGGTGAACCAGGCGGTGCACTGGATTTACCCGGACAAGAAAGTGAACCCGGGACACAGCTCGAACATGGCGGTGTTCGGGCAGAAGGACGATTAGCGCTGCGATACCATCTGATAGGTATTGGCGGAACGGCGATGGCTTCGCTCGCGGGGCTGCTCAAGGCGGCGGGTCACGAGGTAACCGGGTCGGACAAGAACGTCTATCCCCCGATGTCGGACGAGCTGCGTGCGATGGGGATTCCGTACGCCGAAGGGTACTCGCCGAAGAATCTCGATCATAAGCCGGATGTGGTGATCGTCGGTAACGCGATCTCTCGCGGGAACGAGGAGCTCGAGGCGGTACTGGAGCGGAAGATGTTGTAT
>JALYYD010000200.1 GCA_030946775.1 Gemmatimonadota bacterium | reverse complement strand
GCTCCTGCAGAAACGCGGCGACTGTGCCGACGGTGAGCGTACCGGCCTCGACCCTGCTCGCGCCGGCGACGATCATCACCGCCAACGCGACGGAGGTGAGCAGCTCGATAGCGGGAAAATAGAGGGCGTAAACCGTGATGGACTTCAGGTGCGCGTCGAGGTGCGACTCGTTCAGCTCTTCGAACCGCTTCGCCTCACCTTCCTCCTTCCCGAACAGCTGGACGATTCTCATCCCGGCGATGCGCTCCTGCAGGAACGAATTGATGCGCGCCAGCCGGACGCGGATGTCGCGGTACGTCTCGCGAACCCACTTCCGAAATAACGCCGAGACGAAAACGACGAATGGAATGACCGCGAACGCGGCAATTCCCAGACGCCAGTCCGTGAAAAGCATCGCGATGCTGATGGCGACGAGAGTAAAAAGGTCCCCGAGCCCCGATACCACTCCCGAAGTGAACAGCTCGTTGAGCGTCTCGACATCCGACGTGACGCGCGTGATCAGGCGTCCGGCGGGATTTCTGTCGAAGTACGAAATGGAGAGACGCTGGAGATGAATGAAGATCTCCATCCGCAGGTCGCGCATCACGTTCTGGCCGAGGAGACTCGTCAGCCACGTTTGCCAGTAGGACGCGAAGAACTCGAACAGCAGCACGCCGACGAACACGGCGACCGAAATCCAGATCGTTCTCGTGTCGTGATTCGGGACGGCTACGTCGATCACGCGGCGGGTGAGCAAGGGCCCGACCACCTGAAGCCCGCCCTGCACGCACAGAATGAGAAAGGCGCCCACCATCAGCACCCGGTACGGGCGCGTGTAGACGAGCAGACGTCGCATCAGGCGCCTGTCGTATGCCTTTCCGAGTACGTCGTCTTCCTGGAGGGTTGCGGCGGCTTCCATTCAATCCTATGCTAGCGGAGCGATGAGTTGTCCGCCACCGCCGCTCGGCGGCTGGTACGCGGGTTGCACTTGTCGGCTTGCTGATAGCCGGAACAATGGCTGACGTTCAACTCTCTGGAGGGCAGATGAGCATTCTTGCTTGGATCGTCCTTGGTTTGATCGCAGGCGCGATCGCCAAAGCGATCATGCCGGGCAACGACCCCGGCGGCATCGTCGTAACTATGATCATCGGAATCGTCGGAGCTTTCATCGGCGGATTCCTCGGCAACATGATCACCGGATCGGGGCTCAACGGATTCTCGCTCTGGAGCATCATTCTCGCCGTAGTCGGCGCGCTCATCCTGCTCTGGATCTACAGGATGGCAACCAGAGGCCGCACGACGCGCGTTCCCTGAAAAGGGGAAGCGTGAAGTAGGGGACGGGTATGCCGCTCTGGCTCTATTGGATTCTTCTCGGCCTTCTTGCAGGAACGCTGGCGAAGTTTCTGATGCCGGGGCGGGACCCGTCCGGTTGCATTGTCACGATAGTTCTCGGAATCGTCGGCGCATTCGTCGGCGGCTGGATCGGTACGCGCTTCGGCTGGGGGACGGTCTCCGCCGGAGCGTTTGATTTTAGGTCGGTGGCGCTGGCAACCGCCGGCGCGATGGTGCTGCTCCTGGCGGGGAGGCTGATAAGGCGGGGTTGACGGGGACCGCGACTGCAACTGCAACTGAACGCGTGCCGAGTGCCGAGCCTGGCAGCTGATGGCTGACCGGTAACTGCAATGCTGACTATTCGGGCGATTGCCCGGCTGGTGTCGAACGTTCGGTAAGTCACCGAGTAGTTGACTGAAAAGCTCCGAGCTGATCAGCTGAGCACTGGGCACGTGTTCGGTTGCAGTTGTCAGTTGCAGCGCTACTTCCGCGACTAGATTTGAATCGTGAAGGACAAGATCATCGTCCGCGGCGCCCGCCAGCACAACCTGAAGGGTTTCGACCTCGAAATCCCGCGCCGCACTTTCACGGTCATCACCGGCCCCTCCGGCTCAGGAAAATCTTCCCTCGCGTTTGACACCATCTACGCCGAAGGCCAGCGCCGCTACGTCGAGTCTCTCTCCGCGTACGCGCGCCAGTTTCTGGAGCGGATGGAAAAGCCGAGCGTGGACAGCGTTGAAGGTCTTTCTCCCGCCGTCGCGATCGAGCAAAAAAATCCAACGAAAACTTCACGCTCCACCGTCGGCACCGCGACCGAGATCTATGACTACATGCGCCTCTTATGGGCGCGCATCGGCCGCACTTTCTGTCCCGTCTGCGGACGCCAGATAAAGCCGGACACCGTTCAGTCGGCGACCGACGCGGTGATGGCGCTCCCGGAGCGCACCCGCTTTTACGCGGCGTTCCCGCTGCACATGTCGCCGAAGGTGACGCACGACGTGGTGGTCGAGAATCTTCGCGAGCAGGGATTCGTGCGCATCGCCGCCGATGGAGATGTCTATCACCTCGACGAGCTCGACGCCGCGAAGATCGATCTTCCGAAGGTGAAGGAAGTTCTCGTCGTCATCGACCGTCTCTCCGTTGACCCGCAGCACACCGGCCGTCTCGCCGACGCGATCGGCACCGCCTTCGCCGAGGGCGAGGGCGACTGCGTGATACTGCTCGCGGAGAGCGTGCCGTCGCCGCTCGACGGAACGATGGTGGATCGCCTGCGGTTCACCGAGCGCTTCGAGTGCCCGAACGACGGAACCCGCGCGCCAGCGCCGACGCCGCAGCTTTTCTCATTTAACAATCCTCGCGGCGCCTGCTCCCGCTGCAACGGCTTCGGCGCCGTGCTCGAGTACGACGAAGCGTTGATGATTCCCTACCCCACGCGCTCGCTTCGCGACGGCGCGATCGACCCGTGGATGAAGCCGCGCTACGACAACAAGCGGCGAGCGCTGTGGGAATACGCGAAGCGCGAGGGAATCCCCGCCGACAAGCCGTGGGAGGAACTGAAGAGCGCGCAGCGCGAGCTGCTCCTTCACGCGCGCACGAAGGGCTACAAGGGAATCATCCCGTTCATGAAAGACCTCGAGGAGAAGCGCTACAAGCAGTACATCCGCGTTTTCCTCCGTCAGTATCAGACAGCGCAGGAATGCCCGGTGTGCAGAGGCACCAAGCTCCAGGCCGAAGCGCTGCAGGTGCGCGTTTCGGGAATCGACATCGCCACGGCATCCGATTATCCCGTCGATGTTCTCGCTGACTGGCTCGACGGCCTCGAGCTGACGCCGTTCGAGCAGAAGGTCGCGGCGATGATCCTCAAGGAATCGCGCGACCGCGTTCACTTCCTGCGCGACGTCGGACTCGGGTATCTCTCGATGAACCGCGCCACTCGCACACTATCCGGAGGCGAAGCACAGCGCATCGGCCTCGCGAACTCGCTCGGATCTCAGCTCGTAGATACGCTCTACGTTCTCGACGAGCCGTCCATCGGACTGCATTCGCGCGATATGGACCGGCTTCTCAATCTCCTCAAGAAGCTGCGCGACGCCGGCAACAGCGTGCTCGTCGTCGAGCACGACCTCGCCGCGATCGAAGCCGCAGACTATATGGTAGAGCTTGGGCCAGGCAGCGGCGAGGCGGGCGGACACAACGTATTCGCCGGACCGATGTCACGCATCGCCGAGAGTCCGCTCACGGGGGGATATGTCACGGGAGAGAAGACAATTCCCCTTCCCGACGAGCGCCGGCGCCTCGGTCCGCGCTGGCTGACACTCGAAGGCGCGCGCGAACACAACCTGCGGGGAGTGGACATTCGCATTCCGCTCGGCGCGCTCACCGCAGTGACGGGAGTTTCAGGATCCGGAAAGAGCACGCTCGTGCACGACGTTCTCTACCGCGCTCTCGAGACGCATCTCGTCGGCGAGCACACGGCGAAGATCCATCTCGGCGAAAAGGTGGGCGCGTACTCGACGCTCGCGGGCTTCGACGCGCTCGAAGGCGTCGTGCTCATCGACCAGAGCCCGATCGGAAAATCGCCGCGGTCCAATCCGGTGACGTACGTGAAAGCGTTCGACGAAATCCGCGGAATCTTCGCCGACACTCCCCTGGCGCGCCAGCGGAAGTACACGCCCGGCACGTTCAGCTTCAACGTCGCCGGAGGCAGATGCGAAAAATGCGAGGGCGCGGGGTCGATCGAAGTCGAGATGGTCTTTATGGCCGATGTTTACGTGCCTTGTGAAGAGTGTGGCGGCAAGCGATTCAAGCCCGAGGTGCTGGATGTCACGGTCCACGGCAAGAACATCCACGATGTGCTGAATCTCACCGTGGATCAGGCGATCCGATTTTTCCCGCGCGAGGAAAAACTCGGCCAGGCGCTCTGGCAGCTCTCGCAAGTCGGGCTCGGGTATCTCCGCCTCGGACAGCCGGCGACGACTCTCTCCGGCGGAGAGGCGCAGCGAATCAAGATCGCGCGCGAGCTCGCGCTAGCGGGTCGCAAATCGGGGCGGCGTCTCTATGTGATGGACGAGCCTACGACGGGTCTGCATCTCGAGGATATCAAGAAACTGGCGCGCGTCTTTGACCGGTTGCTCGAACAGGGGAACACGCTCGTTCTCATCGAGCACAATCTCGACGTGATCAAGCTCGCTGACTGGGTGATCGACCTCGGCCCGGAAGGCGGAGTCGGCGGAGGAAAGCTCGTGGCGATGGGAACGCCGGAGGAAGTCGCGGCGCATCCGGAGTCGCACACGGGCCGGTGGCTCAAGCCACTGCTCGTTCGGAAAGCCGCGCCGGTCAAAAAAGTCGCGGAGAAGTTCGCGGGCTAGCGGCGCTCTTGCAGCATCCTCGACAGCTTGGTGATAACGATTTTCGGCGCGACACGGTTTGCCTGCGCGACCAGCTTGTTCATCATCCCCGGAATCGCGACGCGCTTCCCCCTCATCGTCGCTTCATAGCCGAACTCGGCGACATCTGCGGCGCTGGCTGCACCCGCTGCGAACAATCGCGACATCTCGATTTCCGCGACCGCGGCGAATTCCGTCCTCGTCGGGCCGGGGCAGAGCGCGGTCACGGTCACACCGGTATTTCGAAGCTCTTCCGCAAGCGCTTCGGAAAAGCTCAGCACGTACGCTTTGCTGGCGTAGTACACCGCCATCAGCGGTCCCGGCTGGAATGCGGCTATCGAGGCGACATTGAGTATGCGCCCCGA
>JALYYD010000191.1 GCA_030946775.1 Gemmatimonadota bacterium | reverse complement strand
TGGTTACGTGGTGGGTCTCTTCGCCGAAATGAAAGTGCGGGGCGAGGGTGTGCTGAGTGAGGTGCACGAGAAGATATCCGGCGAGAATCAGAACGGCGCCGCGCTCGCCGTGAATGGCGAGTGATTCCGGAATCAGATCGAGGAGCGCCACTGCGATCATGAAGCCGGCGGAGAAAGCCACCATCACCTCGAGTGCGCGGACGCTCCACGTCTTTCGGGAGGTAACCGCAGCCGCGCCAAGTACGTTGGCGCTGGCCGCGATGGCCGCGTAGAAAAGCGGTGTCCTGATCAGGCGGTGCGCAGTGAGAGCCGTGACGCGGCCGAGGCGAGCGCCTCGCTGAGTGCCGGTGCGCGGGTGCGATCCCAGGACGAGCCGCCCCACGCGCGATCGGCGAGTGCGGCGCGCTCCTCGAGATTTTTGCTCTGCAGCAGATACAGCCAGCGGTCGGAGCGCGAGTAGATAACGAGCTCGAGCTGCGGCGTGAGGGTGAGCTGGTCCTCACCGGTGTAAAAAGTCATCTCGATTCCGCCGAACGACGACAGCAGCACCTTGAGCCGAGCGACGACGTCGCGCACGTCGGGGAGCGCGACTGAGTCCCCCCGCCACGCTGTCTGCGTCCGCATATCCTCGATGTGAACGTCGATTGCCGGCGGCAGCACTTCGCTGAGGGTGTAAAAAAGGTCAACGATGCGCTCGGAGTTCGCCGAGACCTTCGCTTCGTAGTGATCCTCGATGCGGGTGAACGTGAAACCGTCCTGTCCCGATCGGAACCGCTTCCATACCGTCACTTCCGGTTTTCTACCGCGAAAAAGCATCTGCGATTTGCTAGAGTTGGCTTTGCCCGGAGACCCGTCGAGCAACTATCAAGCCGAGCAGGTTGTCGCGCGTGTTTGCCGAGGGGTCATTAATAACCGTCTCGAGGAGATTTCGTAACGTGGTGCCGACCGCCGGCCCCGTAATGCCGGCGCCGGTCAGATCGTCGCCGTCGATGGCGAGGTCGGCGACCTCGATTGGATCGTGGTAGGCGATGCGTATCGCCCGGCGGTACGCAGATCTGGTTTTGGCCGTGGAGGGCGCATCGCGACCGGCCTCGCGGTCGCACGCCCAAAAGGCGCTGGCGAGGCGGATCACCGGGGCCAGCAGGGTCCGTCCCGTTCGAGCAGCCCAGCGGCGGAGCGTCGCATCGTCCGGCCCCGAATCGGTGGCGAGCTCCCAGGTCATTTCGGTGCGGAGCAAATGCCATCGCTCGATGAGGCTCGTGATCCAGCTTATCTCCGCATTCGAGAATCGAAGGCCCCGAAGAAGTTTCCCCGCTGTTGCCGCGGGAACGATCGAAAAGAGCGCGGCGATGCGCGTCGTTTTTCTTTGCGGCCCGCCGGGCGCGCCGGGGAGCGGAAGGCAATCGAGGACCTGGAATGCCGATGGATCCGCCTGCGCGAGCGGAGGTATCAGTGTCGCCAGCGCGCCCGAGTCCTGCCACATCTTGAACGCCCGGCTCGGGTAACGAACCTGCTCCATCGTCTTTTCGATTTCCTGCTTGATCCGCTCGGGGGAGAGCCGTCCGAGAAGCGGGCCGCTCTCGACGATCGCGTCCCACGTCGCGGGATCGATCTTGAAATCGAACCTCGACGCGAAGCGAATCGCGCGGAGCGCGCGCAGCCGATCCTCCGTCAGCCGCTGGCGCGGATCGCCTACGGCGCGCACGATCTTCGCGTCGAGATCGCGCCGGCCGCCGAAGGGATCCGCGAGCTCATCCCTCTTGGGCGAGTACGCCATCGCGTTGATCGTGTAATCGCGCCGCGCGAGATCTTCCTCCAGCGACGCGCCGAACTCCACGACGGCGTGGCGCCCGTCCGTCCTGATGTCGCGACGGAAAGTGGTCACCTCGTGCATCACGTTGTTGCGGTCGAGCACTCCGACCGTCCCGAATTCGATGCCGACTGGAACGGTGCGGCGAAAAAGTTTCCGCACCTCCTCCGGCGGCGCAGCGGTGGCGAGATCCCAATCGAGATGGGGATGCCCGAGCAGTGCGTCACGGATCGCCCCGCCGACACACCAGGTCTCGTAGCCGGCGCCTTCGAGCTTATCGGCGATTTCGCGCACAGTGTCAGGGGGATTCAGCCGCGCCGTCGTCAAGGAGTCCCCGCTTCGGCCGCTCCGCCGATTGCGTCGAGCAGAGCGGTGGCGGTCGCTTCGCATTCCGCCGCCGAGCCCGATGATGCTTCCATAGCGTAGGTGATCAGCGCGTCGACGGTCAGCAGATCGAGCGCGGAGCTCCGGTGCTCACACCCGCTCGCGACGACGCGCGGAACTGCTTCTCGCGCAGCGACGATTAGCTGCGCGCGAACGGCCCTCTCTTCGTCGAGCGCGGCGTCTTCCCGTTCAGCGGGAAC
>JALYYD010000182.1 GCA_030946775.1 Gemmatimonadota bacterium | reverse complement strand
GTACTGGAGCGGAAGATGTTGTATACGTCCGCGGCGCGGACGATCGAAGAGCAGTTCATTCGCGGACGGCATTCGATTGCGGTGGCGGGGACTCACGGGAAGACGACGACTACTTCATTGCTGGCTTGGATTCTCGAGAGTGCCGGACTCAATCCCTCGTTTCTGATCGGCGGGGTGGCGGAGAATTTCGGGAAGTCGTTCCGCCTCACCGACTCGAAGTATTTCGTGATCGAAGCGGACGAGTACGACACGGCGTACTTCGACAAGGTGCCGAAGATGTGGCACTACCTGCCGGACACGGCAATCGTCAACAACATCGAGTTCGACCACGCCGACATCTATCGCGATCTCGAAGCGTACGAGTGGGCGTTCTCGCGGTTCATCAATCTCATCCCGCGGAACGGGACGCTGGTGGCGGGATGGGATTCGCCGATCGTGCGGAAGCTGGCGGCGAAATCGTTCGCGCCGGTGGAGTCGTTCGCATATGGATCGAGCGATGCGCCGATCGATCCGGCGCGGCACTGGACGGCGGAGAATGTTTCGTTCAGCGAGACGGGTACGAGCTTTCGCGTGATGCGCGGCGGGAAAATGTGGGGTGAGGTGACAACCGCTCTCGCGGGCGCATTCAATGCGCGCAACGCGCTCGCGGTGATCGCCGTTGCGGAATCGATCGGCGCTGACCGCGAGGGAGTGAAGGAGGGGTTCCGCACTTTTCTCAGTGTGAAGCGCAGAATGGAGGTGAAGGGAGAAGCGCGGGGCGTTGTCGTGATCGATGATTTCGCCCATCATCCGACGGCGGTCCGCGAAACGATCGATGCGGTGCGGCAGAAGTACGCGGGGCGGAGGATCGTCGCGCTGTTCGAGCCGAGGAGCTACACCGCGCAGCGGCGCGAATTTCAGAACGACTATGAGAAGGCGTGCGCGGGCGCGGATGAAATTGTTCTAGGCGGACTTTTTCATCCCGAGCGTTACACGGCGGAGACGGCGATGAATCCAGCGGAGCTGGTGTCGGCGTGGACGGCAGCGGGGAAGCCTTCAGCTCAATTTCAGGAGCCGCGAGAAATCGTCGAGTATCTCGTTCCGAGGCTGCGGGCGAACGACGTCGTAGTGGTGATGTCGAACGGGAGCTTTGGGGGGATACATCAGCTGTTGCTCGAGGCGCTGGCTAAGTAGAACTGCGGACATAGAACTGCAAGCTTAACTGCGGACATAGAACTGCAAGCTGGTTGCTGCTAGCTGAAAAATGCTGATAGCTGCTAGCGGTGGCTGGCCGTTTAGCTCTTGGTGGGTTTTCTGCGGGGGCGAGTGACTCCTGATTTGCTGCGCTTCCGTTTTCTGTGCGGCCGCTCCCAATTGGGGAGATGCTGGAGGAGGTAATCCAGGGTGAAGACGTGAGTGGTGTTGTCGGCTCTCCTCCTGAACACCACACGCGACCAGCCGCGCATCCCGGTTGGCGTGTACCACTCGCCGTTCATATGCAGCTTCTGCCCCGAGATAGCGTGAATCAGGACGCGCTCGTAGAGGGAGCGGGGGAGAATTCTTTCGGGGAATAGATCCTCCCAGGTGCAGAGCCGGCCGACGTCCTCGTATTCCGCAGGGCGGTCGTCGAGATCGAGCAATGACGGGGCGCGACCGCGCATCACGGCGCCGATTAGCCGCAGCGTGAACGGATCCGAGATTTTCCTGATGTTGGGCCAGAAGTGGCGGGTGATGTTTCCGGCGATTCCGCGAAGCGACATCACACGGCCGTCGGTTGTGTCCCAGTCGACGTCGTCCACTTTCGCCGTGAACGGATTTCGCGGATAGCAAGTGTAGCGGGCGAGCCATCCTTTGCGCGAGGTGTGGGGCACGGGCGCGAAGCCGCGGATCAGCGGGAGGTTGGCGTCGTCGAGGGACTGGAGCTCATAGCTCGGCCACGACATCACCTCGCGAACGATCCCGACAATCAGCGCGGCGGTGGCGATCATCAGCGGCGCGTCAGGAGTGAAATCCGCGGTGATCTCGATTCGATCACCGCGCGGGCGAACGCCGATTCCCGTGGAGCGCCGATTGGCGGCGAGGAGCATAACCGGAACGGGCAGCAGATAAGTCAGCAGGAGCGCGAGCTGCTCAACAGTTCGCGTCTCGCCCTGCTCGGCGCGGGGGAGCTCGAACGAGATGTTGTAATGCGTGCTGAACCCGACGAGCTGCACGTCGTGGCCGTTCTCTTCCTGCCAGGCGTCGAGCTCCTGACGAAGAAAAAGAATTCCTTCCCACAGCGAGCGCCCCGCTCTCGCGGCGCATCCGCGCTCGATCTCTATCACCGGCGTCGCGACTTCGATCACTCCCGTATCGAAGTAGATAGCGCCGCCCGTCGGGAGATGGTACGACCGGCCGGTGCGGTGCATCATCTCCTCGCGGATGATGTTGCGCGGCGTGCGGAACACGTCCTCCGGCTTCACCTGCTCGCCGTCGAGAATCACCGCGAACTCGGCTTCCATTCCGATCGCGGCGAGCTGGATCAGCTCGGAACGATTCTTCTTGTTCTGGTTCGACGGCTTCTTCTTGTTCACGAGCGCACGTCCCTTGGAACGGAGGTCACATACCCCAGATCCAGATGCAAATGGTCTTCCGCAAATCCCGCGGGTGAACCGTACGGTCGCGTCCATACGCCGGGCAGAGTCTCACGGGCGATGAGGGAAAAGCGCTCGATCGAGCTGCGCGTGTCGAGATATGTGTCGCCGATTCGGTAGATGTTCGCGGCGGTGCCCCACGAGTGCAGGCAGGCGTGGTGTGACAGCGCGTGCGCCGGCGAGCGGTAGCCGCCATTTGCCGAGATGTGCACGAAGCTGCCGACCGCCTCGCGAAAGCGCTCGAGACAAACGGCGAGCAAAGTGATCGCGCACGGGACGTAACGCGGAAAGCTGAGCAGCACGGATGTCTCGCGAACGTCAA
>JALYYD010000172.1 GCA_030946775.1 Gemmatimonadota bacterium | reverse complement strand
CTCCGACTTTCTTCTTCGCGCTCAGACAATCCGCGAGCAGATCCGTTATCGGATGGTCTTTGCCCTTCGGCACCAGAGGCACGATCTCGGGGGAGATGATGTAAAGTCCGGCGTTGATCAACACCTGCTCGGAGGGCTTCTCCCTGATCTCCAGCAGCTCGTTGCCATCGGTACGAAGCACACCGAACGGGCTGGTGATGGTCGTCGGCCTCCCGGCTATCGTCGCCACGTACCCGCCCGCCTCGTGAAAGTCGAGCATCCGCCCGACATCGCACTGCGTGACGAGATCCCCGTTGACGACCACCACCGGCAGGTTCGGAACCGGGTCGAGGAGAGACAGCGGCCCTCCCGTTCCGAGCGGCGAGCTCTCGCGCAGATAGGTGATGCTGCAGCCGAACGCCGAGCCGTCACCGAAGTGCGACTCGATCACCTCGGCCAGGTAATTCACTGACAGGTGGAATTCGCGGATGCCGCAGCTCATCAGATGAAGAATGAGCCGCTCGAGAATCGGCCGCCCGGCGACGACGATCATCGGCTTGGGCAAGCTCGCGGTCAGCGCGCCCAGCCGCGTTCCCCTTCCACCGGCGAGAATGACGGCCGGATTCGGACGGGCCGCTGTCGAGATCATCTGTCCGATCGTGTGCAGCCCGATAAGCCTGTCGGTCGAATCAATGATCGGGAGCTGGCCGATGTCGCGCGCCCGCATCAGGTCAAGCACTTCGGCGCGACCCGTCGTCGGCGTGACGGAAGCAAAGTCCTTCCGCATCACTTCGGCGAGACAGCAACTGTCGGTCGTCTTGCCGTTGATCAGTGCCCGGCGGATGTCGCCGTCCGTCACGGTTCCGACGACTCGGTCGCTCGCATCCGTCACGAACGCGATGGATTCCGCGCCGCGGTCAATGACACGGAGCGCGTCGAGCAGGCTCGCGCCCTGACTCACCTTGAGCCGAGAGAGATCGGTTTCGACCTGGCTGCCCCATCTCATCTGTGGCCTTCCTTCAACGCGCCCCCGCGTTTCGAGTCACGAATATTTTCACCGGCGGATTTGGAATCTTCCATTCTTCGAGCAGCTTTACGATGCGCGGGCCGGCGGGCCCCCGCGGAAATCGCGGATCCTCCGAGAGCGGCCGCCGCCCCACGCTCACCGCGCCCTTCAGCGCGCGGCCGATCGCACCCGCGTCCGCCGGCACATCGGCGATTCTCCCCAGCCGCAGCCGACCGCCCTGTCTGTCGCCGACGTTCACCACCGGCACCCCGGCCCAGGGCGCTTCCAGAATCCCGCTCGACGAGTTCCCGAGCATCGCCGAGGCTTCGCGCAAAAGCGCCCAATACCTGTTCGCGCCCAGCGCTTCGACGACGATGACGTTGTTCCTCCCCGCCGCCCATTGGGTCCAGAAATCGTTGATGACGCTCCCGCCTTCATCCGCGTTCGGCCGCGAGACCACATAGGTCGCGGGCACGCGCGACATCGCTTCCGCCACGGCCGCCACTTCGCTTCCGGCGTCTCCGCCAAGCGTCGCCGGATGAACAGTGACGAGCACGAGGGGATCCGAAAGCCGATGACCAAGCTCTTCGGCGATCGAGCCGCGCGAAGGCAGGTCCTCGCGGTAGAGGTGATCCACTCCCGGCGGCCCGACGACGTGCACGCTCGACGGCTCCTCTCCCATCTGAAGAACCCGCTCCGCCGCCTCGCTGTGCGCGACCAGATGCAGGTGCGACATTTTCGTCAGAGCGTGACGAAATGCGTTATCCGTCGCGCCCTCCGTCTCCTCGCCCCCGTGGAGATGCGCAATTGGAATCCGCGCCATCGTCGCCGCGAGTCCCGCCGCCAGTGTCTCGGAGCGGTCACCGACGAGGAAGAACGCATCCGGGCGGTCCTCTTCGAGCGCTGCACCAACAGCGCTTACGGCGCGCGCAGTGTCGGCGATCGGCTCCGGCGGCTCCGCCAGAAACTCGATCGTGCGATGGACCGGCAGCCCCGCTTCTTCAAACCCCGACAGCCTCTCGCCGAACCTCGGCTGCAAATGCATTCCGCCGGCCCATACCAGCGTCTCGATCTTGTCGCTCGCCAGCATCCCCTTCAGTGTGCTGCGAAGAATTCCCAGATCCTGACGGCCGGTGCTGATCACCGCAATCCGGCGCCGCTCACGCAAAGTGCTTCTCGTTCAGCATCACGCCCGCCGGAACCGCATCGCGCACCTTCCTTCCCACGACACTCGGCCACGCCGACGGCGGCATTCCAGTCGCCGGCCGCAGCGCGACGAGGTCGTCGTCGGCAACCGTGTGCCCCGCCGCGAGCGGACGCGCCGTGTGCAGACTCCTTCTCACCAGCTTGAGATTCGCTTCCTCCGATGGCGCCGGCCTCTTTACGCCATCCCCGAGCCCCTGCTCAACGGCGCGAATCGCGGCCACCATCGCCGCGAGCTCATCTGGCTCGAGCGCCGCCTTGTGATCCGGGCCCGGAAGCTCGCGATCCGTCGTGAAATGCTTCTCCACAATCGCCGCTCCGAGGG
>JALYYD010000132.1 GCA_030946775.1 Gemmatimonadota bacterium | reverse complement strand
CGTAAGCTCTGGGCTCGGCGGTGTGTGGCCGCGCGGAATTCCAGTCGGCACCGTTCTCTCGGAAATCAAGACGAGTGAAGGATGGGCGCGAACGTACCTGCTTCGTCCCGCCGTATTTCCAGCCGATGTTTACAACGTGATGATTCTCCGTCCCGAGCGCGTCGCGAAAGGATTCGACGGCGTTTGGCCGAGCGTCGCGGCCGCTGACGCCGCGGCGCAGAGGATCGTCGTCGCCGGCGATTCAGCGGTGAAGCAGGCGGCGCTCGCCGAGGCCGCGGCGCGGCGCGCGGTGATGGACAGTGCGGCCGCATCGCAGCCGCCTCTACGCGATTCGACCGGCGCGATCATTCCGCGTCCGGTGGCGCGCCCCCGCCCGCCGGTAGCGCGGGATTCGACGGGCGCGATCATTCGCGCCGGAGATTCCGGTGGCCGTCCCATTTCCCCCGCTGCACGGCCTACGCGCGACTCGACGCCCGGACTGATCCGCGTGAATCGCGACACGACGAAGCGCGACACGATTCCAAATACCATTCCACAGGGAGTCCTCCGATGACCGTCGGCGGCGCCATTCGCGCGGTTGTCAGCTTCCTGATCTTCGTGCTCCTGCACTACACGCTGCGTCCGCTGCTCGGCTGGCGCGCGCCGATGGATTTTCTCCTCATCGCGCTGCTGCTCGCATCGGTGAGAGTGCGGCCGGGAACCGCGGCGCTGATCGGGTTCTTCGTCGGTCTCATCTCGGACTCGCTCGCTCCAGGCGCTCTCGGAGCTGGGGCGCTGGCGATGACGGTGGTCGGATTTTCAGCGTCGTATCTGAAGGCGGTGTTCTTCGCCGACAATCTGGTGCTCAACGCGTTTTTCTTTTTCCTTGGGAAGTGGATGTTCGACCTCATCTACTTCCTCGTCGAGCATCGCGTGAGAGGTGTGGAGCTCGTGCAGCAGCTGGTGCTCTGGTCGCCGCTCTCTGCGGCAGTCACCGCCGCGGTGGGAGTGCTGATGCTATTTCTAATGCGTCCGCTGCTTGATCCGACACCTTCATGAGCTTCCATCCCAATGACATCGCGCGCCGGGCTGGATTAAGCAAAGTCGCGCTGTGCCTCGGGTTCGTCGGGCTCGTCGGCGCCTTCTTCAAGACACAGGTTCTCCAGCACGACAAGTACGTGATGCAGTCGGAGGAGAACCGTCTGCGTCCCATTCCGCTTCCCGCGCCGCGCGGAATTATCTACGATCGGAACGGCCTTATCATCGCCGAGAATCTTCCCGGCTATTCGGTGTCGCTCACCGCGCAGAACGTGGACTCGCTGCGCGCCTCGCTGGCGCGTCTTGCCTCCACGCTGCAGCTCTCCAACGATCAGGTCGAGGCCGCGGTGCGGCGGTTCCGCCGCGCGCCGACGCGCCCGACAGTAGTGCTCGCGGACGCTTCGATTGACGTCATCTCGGTTCTCGAGGAGCATCGCCTCGATTATCCGCGCCTCGTGATTCAGTCCGTTCCGAAGCGGTACTATCCCGACGCCGAGGCCGTCGCGTCGTTCGTCGGATACACCGGCGAGATCACGGAGTCCGAGCTCAACTCGCCTACGTACGAGGGCTACAAGCCGGGACAGCAGATCGGGAAGGGCGGTCTCGAAAAGCAATACGAGAAGCAGCTGCGCGGACGTGAGGGAGTCCGCTTCGACGAAGTTGACGCGCGCGGACGTCCTGTGCGAGGCGAGGGACCGCGACCCGATCTTATCCCTGAGGGCGCTCCGCCGCTGTACACCAACATCGATCTCGATCTCCAGAAGTTCGCGGTCGCTGTCTTCGGCGACTCGCTTCAGGGCGGCATCGTCGCGCTCGATCCGAACACCGGGGGAGTGCTCGCGCTATACAGCGCGCCCAGCTTCGATCCGAACAAGTTCACCGGCGGAATTCCCGCCGAGTATTACAAGCAGCTGCTTACTGACGAACGCCGCCCGCTGGTGAATAAGGCGGTGCAAGGCAGATATCCACCCGGCTCGACGTTCAAGCTTGCGACCGCGGTCACGGGACTCACCGACGGTGTGGTGGGAATCAACGATCATATGCCTCAGCCGTGCACCGGCGGGTACCAGTATGGCAGCCGCTATTTCCGGTGCTGGTACAAGCCCGGACACGGCTCGCTCTCGCTCTACGGCGCGATCAAGCATTCGTGCGACGTGTACTTCTACCAGCTCGGGCTGAAGATCGGATTGGCGAAGCTCATCGCCGGCGGAATCAATCTGGATTTCCGGGAGAAGTCCGGTATCGATCTTCCGGAAGAGAATCTCGCCCGCTTTCCCTACGCGGTGAAATACTACAACGAGAAATTCGGGAAGAACTGGAGCAACGCGGAGACGCTGAACCTCGCCATCGGTCAGGGAGCGAACTCGCAGACGGTCGTGAACATGGCAAAGTTCTACACCGCGCTCGCGACCGACGGAACATCGGCGAAGCCGGAGATAGTGAAGGGTACTCCGGAGCGAAAGGAGATCTACAAGCTCAGTGCTACACAGGACTCGGCGATTCGGGCCGCTCTCGCCGGCGTCGTTGAAGCCGGCGGCACAGCCGCCGCATCCGCGATTCAGGGGGTGGTGCTCGCCGGCAAGACGGGCACGGCGCAGAATCAGGGGAAGGCCGACCACGGATGGTTCGTCGGATTCGCGCCGGCGGACAAGCCCAGGATCGTCGTTGCGGTGATGCTCGAGTTTGGAGGACACGGCTCTCGCGCTGCGCACATCGCGTCGAGTGTCATCGCGCACTATCTGAAAGTGCAGCCGGTTGACGCCGTCGAGACGGGGGGCTGATCGTGCTGCGCAGAATCGTTTCCGACTATCCGCTGCTCATCGCCGCCTCGCTGCTCTCAATATTCGGCGTGGCAATGGTGTACTCCGCCGGGCAGACCGACACTCCGACATTCGTCGCCGGACTTTTTCGCTCGCAAATCGTTTGGACGCTCGCCGGCGTCCTCATAGCGTACGGCGTCTCGCGCTCGTCCGTTCGCTTCATCGAATGGATGACAGTTCCGCTTTATCTGTTCTCCACCTTTCTTCTCGGGCTCACGCTCGTGATCGGCAAGGGCGCCGGAACCGCGGCGAGCACAAAGAGCTGGCTGGCGATCGGAAGCCACCGCCTTGGCCAGCCCTCGGAGATTGCAAAGGTCACGGTCGTGCTGATGCTGGCGAAGGTGCTCGCCTCCCGTCGAGACGCGCCGCGATCGCTGCTCGATCTCTGGAAGCCCGCGATTGTAGTGGGCATTCCGTGGGTGATCATCATGCTCCAGCCGGATCTCGGCACGGGCATCGTGTTCATCGGAATATTCTTCGGGATGCTGTACTGGTCGGGAGTCGCGTGGCCGCTTCTGATCCTGCTCGGCAGTCCGGCAGTGAGTCTCGTGCTTTCATTCAGCACCGGGCTTTGGGGGGCGTGGTTCTTCATCCTCGTGGCGCTGGTACTATGGTATCGGCCGTATCTGATCGAAGGCATCGTGCTGATGCTTGCGAACGTCGCTACCGGCGTTGTCGCGCCGCTGCTCTGGGAAAAGCTGGCGCCCTATCAACAAAACCGACTCAAGGTATTCCTCGATCCATCGGCCGATCCACGTGCATCCGGCTACCACGTCATCCAATCGAAAGTCGCGATAGGATCGGGGGGACTGTTCGGCAAAGGATTCACTCTCGGAACCCAGAAGCGGCTGGCGTTTCTGCCAGAGCAGCACACGGATTTCATCTTTTCCGTTGTCGGCGAAGAGCTCGGATTTCTAGGGGTCACGTTGGCTCTTACCCTCTTCCTCTGGCTGTTCTTCCGTATCACTCAGATAGCGCAGCGCGCGAACGATTCCTACAGCAGCCTCGTTGCCTTCGGCCTGATGTCGAGCTGGTTCGTCCACGTTCTCGTCAACGTCGGAATGACGCTCAATCTGATGCCGATCACCGGCATCCCGCTCCCGTTCTTCAGCTACGGCGGATCGTTTATGCTCGCCAGCTGGCTCGCCGTCGGGGTGTTGATGCGCATTTCAGGGGAAGGAAGGGGGCACACGAAGGTCCGGGCTTAGCCGGTCTGGCTTAGATTTCCCGAATGGCTTGGTTCAGGAAGGAAAAGAAACAGCGGCTTCCGCGGCACGAGAAGCACGAGATCCCGCCTGACGCGTGGGAAAAGTGCGAGGTCTGCGGCCACACCGACATCCGCGAGAAGTTCGAGCGGAATCTCAATGTTTGCCCGAGCTGCGGCCATCACCGCCGCATTCGCGCCATTGAATACGCCAACATTCTGCTCGACGAAGGTACGTTGGAAGAGACGGAAGTGGACATTCGCTCCACCGACCCCCTTGGCTTTCCCGACTACGTAGCCCGGCTGAAGAAAGCGACCAACTCCGCCGGCGAAGGGGACGCGATTCTCACTTTCACCGGCAAGCTCGGCGAGATGCCGGTGTGTCTCGGAGTGATGGACTTTGCGTTTATGGGCGGCTCGATGGGCTCCGTGGTCGGTGAAAAAATCGCCCGCCTCGGCCAGCTTTCGCTGGAGAAAAAGTATCCGCTCATCATCATCGCCGCGTCGGGCGGCGCAAGAATGCAGGAAGGCGTGCTTTCCTTGATGCAGATGGCGAAATCGGCGGCGATGCTCTCGCAGCTCTCCGAGCGCAGAGTGCCGTTCATTTCCATTCTGACCAATCCGACCACCGGCGGAGTTAGCGCGAGCTACGCAATGCTCGGCGATGCCATCATCGCCGAGCCGGGAGCAGTGATCGGATTCGCGGGGCCGCGCGTGATAAAGCAGACAATCGGACAGGAGCTGCCGGAAGGATTCCAGACGGCGGAGTTCCTTCTGGAGCACGGAATCGTGGACGTCGTGTCACCGCGTAAAGAGCTAAAGCAGACGGTGGGACAGCTGCTCCGGCATATGACGGGGAAGGCAGCCGCCACCGGCTGGTCAACCGCCTGACGGACGGATATCGCGACGCGATAGAAGATCTGTTCGCCCGCACAACCAGCGGCACCAAGTTCGGACTGGAGAGAACGCAGCAGCTGCTCGAGAGCCTCGGCAATCCCCACCGGCGGATGCGCTCGATTCACGTCGCCGGAACCAACGGCAAGGGAAGCGTCGTCGCGATGTGCGACGCGATGCTCCGCTTCCGGGGAAACAAAGTCGGCCGCTACACCTCGCCGCATCTCATCGATTTCCGCGAGCG
>JALYYD010000117.1 GCA_030946775.1 Gemmatimonadota bacterium | reverse complement strand
GCTCGAGAGTGTGTGATCGTCGCCGGCAAAGGCGTGCTCGTAGCCGAGCGTGGATTCAAGGTTGAATTCGTGGTTCACCCCCCGCGTGACGCGATCGCTCAAGCCGGTGAGTCCGCCCGACGCGTCGAGATTACGATAGAGGATGGTGTTCGACTCGGTTTCGTTGCGCGTGCTGTACATCAGCTCGCCGCTGAAGACGTCGTGCTTCCCGAACTTGTAGTCGGCGCTGCCGGTGAAGGTGTGCGCGAGGGGGATCTGCGTACGACGGCCACGCTCATCGAGATACGTGAGCGGGGCGGCGTAAAGATTCTTGCGATACACCGAGTCCGTTCGCGGACGGCTGTCACGCAGGAAACCGTAGCTGCCGAATAGGGCGAGACCGCCTTTCTGATATCCGAGATTCCCGCCGACGTCGAGCCGACCGGTGGTGCCGGCTGCAAGATTCAGCCCTCCGCTTCTCCCGGCGTCGGTCTGCTTCTTCATCACGATGTTGATGATTCCGGCGACGCCTTCGGGATTGTCGCGCGCCGAAGGGTTCGGGATCACTTCGATCTTGTCCACCAAATCAGCGGGAAGCTGGGCGAGGAAATTCCCCAGCTGCGCCGGTTTGAGCGGGCTGGGACGGCCGTTCATCTGGACGACGACTCCCGTGTTTCCGCGCAGGCTTACGACATTGTCGATGTCCACGTCAACCGACGGCACGTTGCGAAGCACGTCGAGCGCGCTTCCCCCGCGTGTCGTCGGCTCGTCCCTGACGACGTATGTGTTCTTGTCAGGCGCAAGCGTCACGGTTTGCTTTTGCGCGGTCACGACCTGCGCCGTCAATTCGAGCGCGGTGGCGATCAGGGAGACCGTTCCGACATCGGCGCCGACTGCCGTCGAAACGGAAACGCCGCGAATCTCCTTCGGCGCGAATCCAAGCGCGCGGACGCGGAGGTCGTAAGATCCGGCTCCCAATCCACTGATGCGAAAATCGCCCGATGCGGAGGTCGTCGCTGTCGCGATGCCCGCCGGTTTGCCGGCTACCTTCACATCGATCGTCGCAATGCCGATCGGGGTTTTGCTCGCCGAGTTCACGACGTGACCGCGGATCTCGCCGGCGCCAGTCTGAGCTGTTAACGAAGCCGCGGAGACAAGAAAAATCAGAGTCGCGAATGCGACGCGCGAATTGGCGTTCAAGTTACGATTGATGGAGGACGTGAGCGCGCTGTGTAAGGCATCCGGCTTCAACGCAACTTAACAGCCGCCCCTTACCGATACGTGACAGCGGGGATTTCGTTCAGCGGCCGGCGAGAACGTCCTCGAGCCCCGACGCCTTCGCGATAGCCTGAGTCTGCTGCAGTACTGTCCGCGCCTCGGCGGTCAGCCCCCTCGAGCCGAGCAGTCCGCTGAGCAGTGCGCCGGTGCGCACGTAGAGATATGGAATCCCCACCGACGCACGATCGACCCACGGGTCGTGGCGAGCGAGACTTTTCGGCGCCTCGAAATCGTTTTCCCACAGCGCGCGCGTCGTGGCGAGATCCACCCAGCCTTCGCCTCTCACCGGCGTGAATCCGCTGCTCGAGTCAGGCGCTGACGCGACGAGCTTCCGCGCCAGTCCCGTCGTCACGAGGTAGGGGCTCAGGCCGAGCATGTCGGCGTAGCTCCCGGTGGTGCGGCTGATGTAAATCGGACGCTCGGGAAATGCGTCGCGGATCATGTACAGAACGAAAAGATCGGCCCGCTCGAGTATGTGCTGATCGCCATACGGTTTTCCTGTCACGTTCAAGATGAGCGCGCTGCCGGGCTTCTGAAATGTCATCGGACCCGGAAGAGGAACCACGTTCGGCACCGCGTCCGATTCGGAAAAGGAGAAATGCACCGGCGGCTGCGCCGGCTTCTTCCAAATCCTGTTCCGGTAAATCGCCGGGCCCTTTGCCGCATCGTAGTCGGCGATCGGGCGGCGGATCATCTGCCGCGGATACCAATCCGTGTTCAGCAGCGACAGGCAGGCGACGAAGACGTCCTTGCGAATTCCTTCAACTTCCTGGGCATACCAGAGCGGGAACGTGTCGTTATCGCCGCCAGTGACGATGATGCCGTACGGCTCCACCGAGTCCAGGACATCGTGAGCGAAGTCGCGCGTATCTGTCTGGCCGGCGCGTGATGACGCCGTCCAGTTCGCGAACAGCGGAAGCACGGCGAACGCGAGCACCGGCGCTCCGATGAGCCAACTCTGTCTCGTCGGCAGCTCGAGTGTTTCATTGCCGACGCGCACTTTCTCGGATCGAATCAGCGCGGCGGCGGTTTCCCATATGAAGGTGAGACCGAGCGCCGCCCACACGCTCCACGCGCTGAAGCCCCACAGGTAGAAATAGTCGCGGTCGCGAACTTCCCTCGGCACCGCATCGCCAAGCTCGGGCGACTGCGACCATCCGTACTTGAAGTTCATGTAGTAAATCAGAATCAGCGTGACCATCAGCATCAGCGGGCCGAAGTACGTGAACGATCTCCGGTCGCGCTTCCAATGGACGTATCCGCCCAGGCCGCCGAGTATGAGAAAGATGAACGCGAGGGTGTTCTGCATTCCTCCGTGGGCCTGGCCAGGATCGCGCAGGAATTGCCACTTGAAGTACAGCCACCACATTCCGACCTGCGCTGTGAACGGCACCTGCCGTTCGGTGAGCGCGGGCTTGTCGAACTGCTTCCGGTTGAAGTTGTACATGAACCGGTCGTACGTCACCTTGCTGAAGGTGCAGTCTGCGCCGATCTTCGTCGCGCATCCGGTCGTCTCGCCCTCGTTGATCGGCGGGAAGTAAGCGGAGCGAATTGGCTGGGTGAGAAAGGGCGTCATTCCGAGCAGGAGAGCGCCGGCGATGGCGAGGAGCAGGCGCCACCTTATCAGCGTCGCGGGGCGGCGAATCATCACCGCTACAGCGACTGCGGGCAGAGCGAGAAATCCCGCCATATGGTTCGCGTAGCCGAGCCCGCTGATGTACGCGATGAGGACGAGGATGCGATCGGCTTTGCGGCCGTCGGGAGAATCGCACCAGCGCACCGTTAGCCACGACACGAGCGCGAGCCCGAGCAGGGAAACGGTGTACACCTTTTCATTTACCACCGACTGCGACCACACCGTAAACATCGTCGCGCCGAGCAGCGCCGCGACCGCGCCGCCGGTGATTCTCTGCCACCGCTCCGCCAGCCAGCCGACGAGCACGCGCTCGGTGATCAGAAACCACATTCCCGCCGACACCGCGCTCGAGACCGCGGCGAGGAGATTGATTCGCATCGCGACGTTGGGCGCGATGGGAAGAATCGAGAAGACGCGGGCAACCAGGATGAAAAACGGATTGCCGGGCGGGTGGGGAAGCCCGAGCGTGTACGCCGCCGCCATATACTCGCTCGTGTCCCACATCGCAGTGCTCGGCGAGAGCGTGACGATGTAAAGCAGGAGCACCGCCGCGGACGCGATCGCCGCGGCGAGATATGACGGTCGGTAGTCGAGACGCTCCGACACTTCGTGCTTGGCTGTCATCGTGGAGAAAGATGCTGGCGCGGCGTCGATGCCCGCCACTGTTTAATGGCGGAACTGCCTCCGGCCAGTGAATACCATCGCGATTCCGTACTCGTCGGCGGCGGCGATCACTTCTTCGTCGCGCACCGATCCTCCCGGCTGCACGATTGCCGAAACGCCGGCCTCGGCGGCCTGCTCGATTCCATCGCGGAAGGGGAAGAATGCGTCCGAGCCCATCACCGCGCCCCTGGTTTCGTGGCCGACCTGCTGGGCTTTGTGGACGGCGAGAAAGGCCGCGTCAACGCGCGACATCTGACCGGCGCCGATGCCAATTGTCGCGCCTCCGCGGGCGAGAACGATCGCGTTCGACTTCACGCTGCCGACGGCGCGCCAGGCGAACTGGAGATCGCGCGTCTCCACATCGGTGGGAAATCGCTTTGTCACGACCGTCCATTCGTCACGCTTGTGATCTTCCGCAGCGCGCTCCTGCGCCAGCAGCCCGCCGCGGACGCGCTTGTAGTCGAGCGCGTGTTCCCGCCACTCGGCGCGTCCTTCGAGGACGCGCAGGTTTTTCTTGCGGCCGAGGATCTCCAGTGCCGCGGCGGAGAATGTGGGCGCGACGATGCACTCGACGAACAGGCTGGAGACGGCTTCAGCCGTCGCTTCGTCAACGTCGGTGGTAAAGGAGATCACCGAGCCGAACGCGGATACCGGATCGCAGGCGAGCGCTTTCTTGTATGCGTCGAGGGCATTCTCGCCGGTCGCGAGCCCGCACGGTGTCGTGTGCTTGACGATCGCGCAGCAGATGGCGTCGCCGAACGGATCGGTGGCGAGGAGTGCTCCTTCGAGATCGAGAAGATTGTTGAACGAAAGCTCCTTGCCGCCCTTCTGCGAGAGCGCGGCGATGCCGTCGTGCTTTCTCTCGATGTAGAACGCAGCGCGCTGGCCGGGGTTCTCTCCGTAGCGAAGGGTCGAGAGACGCTCGAGTGGAAGTGAAATCCTGTCGGGGAAGATCTCCGCCCTCTCGCATCCGAACCAATACGCGATCGCCGCATCGTACGCCGCCGTGCGGGCGAAAACTTTCTCGGCGAGGAGCTTCCGCAGATCCAGATCGTCGTCGCCCGCGTCGAGCGAGGCGAGAACGCGCCCGTAATCCGCGGGGTCCACGATAACCGTCACCGAGGCGAAGTTCTTCGCCGCCGAGCGAAGCATCGAGGGGCCGCCGATGTCTATCTGCTCGATGATCTCAGCCGGCGTAGCGCCTTTTTTGGCGGCGGTGGTTTCGAACGGATAGAGATTGACGGCGACCAGATCAATCGGCTCGATCTTTTGCTCGGCGATCGCCGACATATGCTCGGGGAGATCCCGGCGCGCGAGCAGCCCTCCGTGCACCGCGGGGTGCAGCGTTTTTACACGGCCGTCGAGCATCTCGGGGAAGTTTGTAATCTCGCTGACGTCGCGGACGTCGAGCCCGGCGGCTCGGAGAGCCTCCGAGGTGCCACCCGTGGACACGAGACTCCAACCCAGCCGCTGAAGTCCTTGGGCGAATTCGAGCAGGCCGGTTTTGTCGGAGACGGAGAGAAGCGCGGTCGGCATTAGCTGTCGGATCTCATATGGTAAAGCGCGGCGACGATCTCTATCGCGCGCGGATAAAGAGTGTGCTCCACCGAAAGCACGCGCTCGGCGAGCGATTTCGCATCATCTCCCGGGAGAACGGGAACTCTCCATTGCGCGACTACAGGCCCGCGGTCGTAGTCGGTGTCCACTATATGCACGGTCACTCCGGTTTCGGAATCCCCCGCGGAGATCACGGCTTCGTGGACGCGAATGCCGTACATCCCGGCGCCGCCGTGCGCTGGAAGGAGAGCGGGGTGGACATTCAGCATTCTTCCCTCGAACGCTCCCACGACTTCACGCGGAATCTTCTTGAGATAGCCGGCAAGAGCGACGAGGTCGATCTTGTTCCGGTCGAGAAGACCAAGCAGCTCGGCTCCTTCGCGGTCGGTTGAGGGATCGATCGCAAAGGCGGGGATGCCGCGTGCCCGCGCGAGATCGAGCGCCGGGGCACCGCTGTTGTTGGAGATGACGGCGGCGACTTCATATGCAGCCCGGCCCGATTGTGCGTCGAGATAATCAAGAATTGCGTGGAGGTTCGACCCGCGCCCAGATGCGAGTACGGCGATGCGAGCGCGCATCAGCCGATTCTAGCTTCTCGCGGGGCCTTCAGTAAGACCGAGGAGCCGCTCGACAGCCTCTTGCAGGCTCGCCGCGTTTTCGATACCCGCTTCGGCGGCCAGACGCTTGTCGTCGTCACGCGTCATCGGAGACGTGACGAGAATCCCTTTCCCGCCGAGCTCCCTCGCGGCGGAGACGTCGCGCCATCGGTCGCCGATGTACACGGCTCCGTCGGGGCGGATGCTCAGATCACGCAGCGCGTCACGGAACATTTTCGTCGCCGGCTTCCTGCAATCACAGGGTCCGGTGACGTCGGGATGATGCGGACAGTAATAGCTGCGGTCCACTCTCGCGCCATTCCGTGCGAGAAGCACGTCCATTCTTGCGCGAACGGATTCGTACTGTGCGACCGTGACCAGCCCGCGCGCAATCCCCGATTGATTGGTAACGACGACGACGGGTATGCGCTTCGCGTTCAGCGCCGCGATCGCTTCACCGGCACCGGGCAGCAGACGGACGTCATTCGGATCGCTGATGTAATGCATGTCTTCGATGATCGTCCCGTCGCGATCGAGGAAGACTACCGTTGGCAGCGACACGCTCACCTTGTCGCCTCGGCCAGCGCCGCTGCAAAATCCGGGTCATCCTGAAGCGGCACGCTGCGGAGATCGAGGAGCAGCGTGTCGTCGGAGATGCGGCCGACGACGGGGACAGCTCCTTCACGCAGGCGCTTGTCGAGCTTGCGGGCGTCGCCGCGCAGCGCGATCGCCATTGACGGGATCGTCGCCGTCGGAAACGCACCAGCCCCGACACTGGCTTCGCTCTCGACGATCTCGACGCCTGCGCCGGTCGTTCCGACGATCATCGCGGCGCGCTGACGGAGCGATTCAACGGTGGACGCGATCATCGCCAAGGCCGGGATCTCCGCTACGGCGCGCTCGTCGTCAAGATAGATGCGCAGCGTGGCCTCGAGCGCGGCGATGGTCATCTTGTCCACGCGCAGCGCCCGCGCGAGCGGATTCGCGCGCAGCTTTGCGATTGTCTTCGAGTCGCCGAGGATGATTCCCGATTGCGGGCCGCCGAGGAGCTTGTCGCCGCTCATTATCGCCAGCGTCGGCTTTGCCGCCATCGCTTCGCGGACGGTCGGCTCGCCGGTGAGTCCGTACTCATCGAGCGGAATCATCAGTCCACTTCCGAGGTCGTGTATGACCGGCAGTCCGTGCTCGTCGGCGATGAACACCAGATCGGGAACGCCTACCTCGCTCACGAATCCGGCGACTGCAAAATTGCTGCGATGGATCTTGACGATCGCCGCCGTCTTCTTCGTGATCGCTCGGCGAAAGTCGTCGGGGTGGGTGCGGTTCGTCGTTCCGACCTCCACCAGCTTCACTCCGCTGCGCTCAATTATTTCTGGAATGCGGAAGCTGCCGCCGATCTCGACCAGCTCGCCGCGTGAAACGAGCGCCTCCTTCTTTCGCGCCAGGGTGTTGAGAGCGAGCACGAGCGCCGCGGCGCCGTTGTTCACCACCATTGCGTCTTCTGCGCCGGTCAATCGCTTCAGCAGCGACACGCAATGCGAGTGGCGCGAGCCGCGTCTTCCTGATTCGAGATCGTACTCGAGATTCGAAAATCCGCGCGAAGCGGAGACAATTGCGTCGAGAGCCGCCTTGGCGAGAGGCGCGCGGCCGAGGTTTGTGTGAAGAATGATTCCTGTGGCGTTGATCACCGGGCGAAGCGACCCACGGGTTGCGACGGCGAGCTCACTTTGAATCGCTGCCGGCCAGTCATTGGTTGGGCGTGCGGCGGCGCGAGCCGAATCTATCGCTGCGCGGATCGCGTCGACAACCACAGCGCGGGGGTGTTCGTCCAGAAGAGACGCGACCGCGGGTGTCTCGAGAAGTGAGCTCACACTCGGCAGCTCCCTCCTTGAATCAGTCACGTTTGATGGGAAGGGGAACGGCGCCGCTCGGCAGATTCGTCGGTGTGGGCGGGCGCTTGTCGGGCGGCTGTGCACCGGCCGCGCTGAGAGGCAGCTCGCTCGGCAGCGTCTGTCCGAGCAATCCGCGAATGCCGACCGCGCGCAGGCGATACTGAACTTTTGCGCCGAGTGGATGAGCGAGGCTCAGTGTCACCGAGTTAAGCGGGAGAGGGCGGGTCGTCGGTGGGCGCTTGTGCAGACTGTCGCGCACAGGAGGGCGGACGGACAGGATGCCGATCACCGAGGAGTCCGACGCGGATAGCGTGTAGTTCGCGATTGTCGTCGCTGAGGCGGAATCGGCCGCCCTGTCGAAAGTGACAGCGAGCGTCACCGAGTCTGTCAGCGAAACCGCTGCCATTTTCGGGGCGATCGAATCACGCAGCACGACAAAAAGGTTGATAGGTACGGCGGAATCCACGGCGGCTACAGTCGCCGTATCCGATGGCTCGTCCGCGTCGGCGCCGAAGTTCCGGTTCTTGTCGAGGTAAGCGCGAACCGCAAACTTTTTCTTCGGGAGATGCTCGAGCCGGAAGCCGCCGGCAGAGTCGGTGCGCGTTATCCAGGCAACGGTACTATCGGTGCCGGCGCGCGCTTCAACGATCGCCCCGCCGGCGGCGGAGCTGGTGAGAAGAACATACACCGATCCGGCGATCGCGCCGCTGTCCACGCGCGGCCCGGTGGAGAAGTACGTCGTCACCGGCGTGTTTCGAACGTTGCCGCGGAGATCAGCGATTCCGGGCAGCATCGTGACGGAGTAGGTCGTGTTCGGCAGCCAGCCCTTACGCGGCTTGACGTGAATTTCCTCACGATGCCACGATACATTCGGCACACCCTGCCTTGGCGAAACGACGAACAGATCGCCGAGAGTCGTCGCGCCGGCGGGGCGTTCGCTCACTACCTCGTCGAATCTGAAGCGCGCAGTCGCTCCCGTCTTCACCATCGTCCTGCCGGAATCAGGAGAGATGAGCAGCAGCGTCGGTGCCTGCGTGTCCGGCGGCCCGCCGGGCGGCATCCCCTGCGAGGCGCATCCGCAGAGGAAAATGCATGCGATCAGCTTCCGCATAGCTCGCTCACTCTTTTCGTCAGCTGCTCGCGCTTGCGCTCGAGATCCTGCTGCTTCTGACGCTCGGCTTCGACGACCTTTGCCGGCGCCTTGCTGGTAAAGGTTTCGTTGTTGAGCCGGCCGATGAGCGACGTCAGCTGCTTGTCTATCTGCCCGATCTCGCCGCGCATCTTCTCGCACTCCTTGGCGACGTCCACCATTCCGGCGAGAGGAACGAGAATCTCTGTGCCGTCGGCCAAAAGGATGTGCGCAGACTGTTCGTCGCCGGCGGACTGCCTGAAGTGCGTCCGACAGAGCCGCGCAAAAAGATCTGAATGCGCGGTGAACAATTCTTCCGCTGCTTTTCCGACGACGACTGCCTGAATCTGTTTCCCCGGTGTGATCGCGTAATCGGCGCGAAGCTGGCGCAGCGCGTTCACCGCTTCGCGCAGCGTCTCGAACTGTGCGGCGCTCCAGCTCCGCGCGATCTCCGCAGGCCACGGCGCGCGGGCGAGGAACTCGCCGTCCACGTGACCGGGGAGGCGCTGCCAGATGTCCTCGGTGATGAACGGCACGATTGGGTGCAGGAGTCGGAGCGCGGAATCGAATACGTGAACGAGCACCGAGCGCGCGACGTCGCCGTCGGCGTTGGAGGATTGCAGCCGACCTTTGACCGACTCGACGTACCAGTCGGCCATCTCGTTCCAGACGAATCGGCGCGCAGTTTCCGCATACTCGCTGAGGCGAAGGCCGAGCTGCCGCTCTTCCTTTTTCCATTTGCCATTCGCCGGGCGCGGCGGGCCAAGCGCGGCGTCGCACTCCGAGATTGCGATGTCGAGACGGGAAAGAATCCAACGATCGGCGAGGGTCAGGCTTTCGGTCGGAATGTCCGCGACCTGCTTCACCGCGCCCGCTCCGACATTGCCGAGCAGGAAGCGGCCGATATTCCACAGCTTGGTGACGAAGTTTCGTCCCGGCGCGAAGGAGCGCTCGAGATCATCCGGATCGAGCACGAGATCGGCGCCCATTCCGAGTCCCGCGATCACGGTGTAGCGCAGAGAATCGGCGCCAAACTGCTGCACGACATCGAGCGGATCGATTCCGTTGCCGAGTGACTTCGACATTTTCTGGTGCTCGGTGTCGCGCACGGTGCCGTGGATATACACCGTGTGGAATGGCGCAGCGCCCATAAACTCGTAGCCCGCCATTATCATCCGCGCCACCCAGAAGAACAGAATCTCCGAGGCGGTGACGAGGTCGTCGGTGGGGTAGAACGCAGCGAGATCCTTCGATGATTTGTCGGGCCAGCCGAGTGTAGTGATCGGGAAGAGCCACGACGAGAACCAGGTATCGAGCACGTCTTCGTCCTGCCTGACAACTCCGCCGCACTTCGTGCAGGCGCTGACGTCGTCGCGGCTGACGATCGTCTCACCGCATTTGTCGCAGTACCAAACGGGGATGCGATGCCCCCACCAGAGCTGCCGCGAGATGTTCCAGTCGCGGATGTTCTCCATCCAGTTGACGTACACCGCCTCCCAGCGCTCGGGGAGAATGCGCACTTCGCCGTCGTGGTAGCCCTTGAGCGCCGGCGCCGCGAGCTCCTTCATCCTCACGAACCACTGGTCGGAAAGTCGCGGCTCGACGACGGTGTCGCAGCGGTAGCAGTGGCGCACCGAGTGCGCGTGCTCTTCGACCTTGGCGAGCTGATCCGCTTCGTCGAGCTGCTTGACGATCAGCTTCCTCGCGTCGAACCGGTCCACGCCGACGAGCGCGGCCGGAACGCGCGAGCCGGCGTCCACGCCATTTCCCATCTTCGCGTCGGGAGTCATGACCACCGGCATCGGAAGCTTGTGCCGCAGGCCGACCTCGAAGTCGTTCGGATCGTGCGCGGGGGTGATCTTCACGACGCCGGTTCCGAACTCGCGATCAACGTACTCGTCGGCGATGATCGGAATCTCGACGTTCGCGATCGGCAGCAGCACGCTCCTGCCGACCAGCTTCGCGTAGCGCTCGTCTTCCGGATGCACCGCCAGCGCGACGTCGCCGAGCATTGTCTCGGGACGCGTGGTGGCAACCGTGAGAGTCTTGCCGCGGCTGCCGACGATGTCGTAGCGGATGTGATACAGCTTGCCGCTCTCGTCGACGTGCTGCGCTTCTTCATCGCTGAGCGACGTGAGACAGCGCGGGCACCAGTGGATGACACGGTGCCCGCGGTAGATGAGTCCGCGCTCGTAGAGCTGAACGAAAGCTTCGCGCACCGCGCTCGAGAGCTCGGGCGAGAGCGTATATGCGGTTCGCGTCCAGTCGGCCGAGCATCCGATCGCGCGCAGCTGGCGCAGAATCTCGCCGCCTGTCTTCTCGACGAAATCCGTGGTGCGCGCGACGAACGCCTCTCGGCCGAGGTCGCCTCTTGTCCTTCCTTCGGCGGCGAGCTGTTTCTCGACGACGTTTTGCGTCGCGATGCCGGCGTGATCGGTGCCGGGGACCCAGAGAGTCTCGTCACCGGCCATTCTGCGCCAGCGGACGATGACGTCCTGCACCGTGTTGTTGAGACCGTGACCCGCGTGTAGAACGGCGGTGACGTTCGGCGGCGGCATAACGACGACGAAGGGCTCGCGGTCACCTCCGACGCGCGAGCTGCGCTCGGCGACCGCGGTGAATACGCCGGCGCGCTCCCACGCTTCGTAAAGGGCGCGCTCGGTGGAACCGGCGTCGTATTGCGCCGGAATTTCGGCTAATTCTTTTTCGGGACTCATCTAAGCGGAAATTAAGACCTACTGCAACAGAACACTACAAGCGGAAAGCGAACCGCCATTCGCGAACAGCCCCTCGCTAGCGAATCGCGGTGCGCGGATCGCGGTCGGCGATCCGCCTGTAGTGTTCTTGTGCGGTTTCCGCCGCCAGTCTATGCCGTCGGACCTGAGTCCGCGACGTGATCCGCCTTCGGAACTCCGCTCGGCCCGACCGCCGAGCCATCGGTGCGTGACGTGCTCGCCTTTTTCTTGGCTGTCCGGGCTCTCCGTTCTGCGGTACCGTCGATTTCATCGGCGGCGGCGAGGTATGCGCTCGCTTCGCTCATCGCGTGGTCTTCGAGCACGGTTCTCGGGTCGGCGTGGCGGTCGATCTCCGTCGAATTGCCCTGCCGGCGCCGTCCGGTCCCTACGTGCTGGCCTTCCCAATGCGCTTCGGTGAGGGAAGCGTCGCCCGATTCGTAGCGGTCGGCGAGTTCGTCGAACAGATCTTCGTCGGAGCGGACGGCGAGGCGGTTTACGACCGTCTCCACGCCCGGAACTCCGCGCGCGACGTCAACGGCCTGCTTGGCCTCGTCGTCGGCGTTCACCCATCCGGTGAGCTCGATGATCCCTTCCTGGATCGCGCCGATGTCGATGGCGCGCTCGCTCAGGATCGGATCATTCCGGTATGCTTCGAGGACTCTCTCTTCCAGCTCGTCGGAGCCCTTGATGGGCGCGACGTATGAAGCGGCATATTCGTCCACATTATCCTCGTAGTCGTCGTCATCATCATCGGATTCATCTGCATCGCCGTCGTCGAGTAGATCCTCATCGGCGGCGCCGAATCGTTCCTTGATGCGGTCGGTAAGCCCGCGAAATCCGCCGAATTGTTCGGCCATAAGCACGCCTGCCGCAAAACCGGCGACGGCGCCGATGGCAAGGAACAGCGCGCTGTGGGAACCGGATTCTTCCTCTTCCCGGTAACGAAGTGGTGACATGGTGTATCCCTGTGGCGAAGGGTATCTACGATCTATACTTTAGACGGAAGCAAAATAAAGGCCATCTGAAGTACACCCCGAACATACGAAAATGTTGAAGCTGCGGCTCCCCGACGGCGCGATTCGCGAAGTCCCGGAAGGCACGCTCCCGAGCGAAGTAGTCGGATCCATCGGCGCCAGGCTCCTCCAGGCCGCGATCGCCGTCTCGATTGACGGCGAAATCCAGGATCTGATCACCCCGTTGCGCAAGAGCGGCGACTTTCGCGTTCTGACTCAAAAGGACCAGGCGTCGCTCGACGTGCTGAGGCATTCAGGCGCCCACGTGCTTGCGACCGCCGTGCGCCGGCTGCGTCCCGACGCGAAAATCGGATTCGGCCCGTCAATCGAAGACGGGTTCTACTACGATTTTGAAGTCGAGCAGCCATTCACTCCGGAAGATCTCGAAAAGTTCGAGTCGGAGATGAGGAAGGTAGCGGCGGAGAAGATGCCGTTCGTGCGCGAAGAAGTCTCGCAGCCCGAGGC
>JALYYD010000103.1 GCA_030946775.1 Gemmatimonadota bacterium | reverse complement strand
GTCGAGCGCGGTGCCGTGATCGGGTGAAGTGCGAGGGAACGGAAGCCCCAGCGTCACATTCACAGCGCTCCCGAAAGACGCCACCTTGATCGCGGTCATACCGACGTCGTGATAGGGAGCGATGACGGCGTCGAACTCTCCCTTCATCGCGCGCACGAAAACAGTATCAGCCGGATACGGGCCGCTCAGGCCCGCCTTGCGCGCTGCGGGAAGTAACAGGTCCTCGTCCTCGGTTCCGAAACGGCGATTGTCGCCGCCGTGCGGATTGAGCGCGCAGAGCGCGATCCGCGGCGCGGCGATTCCGAACCAATCCTGCAGCCCGGCGCGCGTTACTTCGGCCGCGTCGAGAATCGCCGCTTCGGTCACGGCAGCCGGAACCTCGCGCAGCGGGAGATGTGTCGTCGCGAGAACAACGCGAAGCTTGTCCGACGCCAGCATCATCGCCACACGCGAGCCGGTGAGCGACGCGAGCATCTCGGTGTGCCCGGGAAAATCGTATCCGCCGGCGAGGAGCGCCGACTTGTCTATCGGCGCGGTTACGATCCCCGAAACGCGGCCGCTCGACGCAAGCTCCACTGCCCGCTCTATCGCGCGCCCGGCAAGCTTTCCGGCGAGCGCGGCGGCACCGCCGGTTTTCCACTCGCCGACGACTTCGTCAACATCGAGCCCGGCTCCCGACGGGCCGACCACCAGAACGTCGCAGCGCTCGCGAACCCGTGGGTCTGCGAGCGCTTTGACGATTATCTCCGGTCCGATGCCGCGGGGGTCTCCCGCCGTGACTGCGAGCGACTGCCGCGACGGCACCGCTACAATTTCACTGAGACGAACGTCTCTTTTTTCAGCTCATCGAGCATCGCCCGAATCGCGCGCTCATCGGCGAGCTGGGTGCGAATCTGATCGCGCACTTCCGACTCGACGTACTGCCCGGGCGCGGTGAGAGTCAGGATCTGCATCACCGTGAACTTCGGATTGCCGCGCGGATTCGGAAGCTGAAACGGCTGCGTGATCTTGCCCGGAGTTGCGCCGGCGAGCGCGGTCCGGTAGCTCGGCGGAAGCGAATCCACCGGATACGGCTGGAGAATTCCCTTCTCTTCCGCCGGATCGTGGAAGTGCGCCACAATCGAATCGTACGGAACGCCGCGCTTCCACTGCGCGGCGACGGTATCGGCGTCGACGAGCGCGCGCTCCACGTCAGTGGCGTCGATCACCGGCGAAATGAGAATGTGGTGCGATTTCACTTCCGCCGACTGGACGCGATCGACGCGGATGATGTGATAACCGAACGCCGTCTCGACGATCCCGCTCACCTGGCCGGGATTTAGCGCAAACATCACGCGCTCGAACTCGGGAACGAGTCCGCTGCCGCGGCGGTTCCAGCCAAGATCTCCGCCCAGCGCCTTCGTTCCCGGATCCATCGACTCGCGCTTGGCGATCTGCTCGAAGTCACCGCCGTTCTTGATCTCGACGAGCAACGACTCGGCTTTCGCGAGAGCGCGCGCTTTTGCCGCGGCGGACGCTTTCGGCGTGACGATTATCTGCCGGAAGCTCACCAGCGCGGGACGCTTTTGAAGCACGTCCTTGCTCTTTTCGTATGCAGCAGTGATCTCGGAATCCGAGACCGCAACCGGCTTCGTCTTCTTGCGCAGCTCGGCGAACGCCTTCTGCTGCAGACTCTGACGGCGGTACTGATCCACCAGCATCCGGCGGTATTCCTCCGGAGTGCCGAAGCCCGCGCGCTTGAGCTCGGCGCGGTATTCCTCGTCCGACTTGAACTGCTCGCGCACCGACTTGAGCTGGCGATCGGCGTTGGCGGCGATGTCGCTCTCGCTCGCCTCGAGCTTCAGCTGCTTGGCCTTCTGAACGAGCAGCTCCTCGTCGACGAGATCATTCAGAACCGTTTTCGCCATCGCCGACTGCGCGGCGGTATCGGTTGGAACCGCCATCCCGTTCGCCCGACGCTGATTGACGGCGGTGAGAACGTCGCTCCAGAGGAGAGGCTGGTCGCCGACGATGGCGACAATCCGGTCAACTGGAACGTCTCCGGTGTGAACCGGCACGGGGACGGCGGAAACCGCGCTCTGCGCCGCGGCGAGAGCCGGCACGAGGGCGGACAGCAGTAGTACGCGCTTGATCATCTTCATATGTACCCCGCAGCGCGGCGCCGGTTTCTCAGCGCCCGCCGGAAGTGGAAGATGCCGCCGGCTCGCCGCCGAGCGGAACAGCGCTGGACGGAGCGGGCGTCCCGCTGCCGGCCTGCGGGCCGGAGCGAATCTTCTGCGCCTGCTCGATGCCGCGATCGATGCCGGCGTCGTTGATGGAAGAGCTGTATTTCTTCTTCAAAACGCTGACTACCGGCGACGGCAGCTGAACGAACGGAGCCTGATCGTTCACCAGGCGAGTGAAGTAGTCGTCGATTCTGCGGTTCGCGAGCGCGAGCCGCGCATCCTTTGTCTTGGCACTGTCGGCGAGCTGTGACGGAGAAATTCCCAGCTGCGTCCACGCCGACTGGATTGCGCCGGCGAAGCTGCGGCGGAGCTCATTGAGCTGAGCGGAATCGGGACCGACCTTGGCTGAATCCGCCTGCCTGATCACGAGCTCGTTCTTGACGAGGTTCTTCAGGAACGAGGTGAGAATGCTGTCCGGAGCGGTCTTGAGCTGATCGAAGATGCGTGCCTGGGGCGGAAAGGTCTTCGCCCAACCGACGAGGCGCGCGGCGGTGAACTTGCCCGCCTTCGACGTGGCGAGAACGGTGTTGTCGTCCTCGAACCCTTCCGGGTTGGAGCCGACCGAATGCATCGTGCCTACAGCGCCCGACTTCACTTCGATGTCGCCGTTCTTTTCGACGCCGGCGAGATAGGTGCTCTCGGCCTGCTGCAGCGAAGCGCCCTTCGAGGCCTGGAGGAGCTGCGCCTTCACTTCGTCGTAAGTCGGGCGGCGGATGATGTGGTATCCGTACTGGGTTGCGATGACGCCGGAAATCTCGCCCGGCTTGAGCGCGAGCAGAGCGCTCTCGAAGGCGGGGACCATCGCCCCCTTGGGGAACACGCCAAGCGATCCGCCGTTCTTCGCCGAGCCCGGATCCTGGCTGTTGGCGGCGGCGAGCGCCGCGAAGTTGCCGGAGTTGACCTGGGCGCGCAGCGCTTCCGCCTTCTTCTTGACCGACGCCTTGTCGGCATCGTTCAGATTCTGGGTGAGAAGCAAAATGTGTGAAGCGGCGAGCGCTTTACCCGACGCGTATTCGGCTTCCGCCTGGGCGGGGTTCTCGGTGCCCCAATTCTTGGAAAGCTGATCGTACCACTTCCGCGCCTTGAGATTAGCGATCATCGGCCACATCGCTTCGTCGATCGCCTTGGCGTCGGTGAGCGAATCGTTGTCCGCGGCCGCCTGGGCGAGGAGATGATAGTCAACCCACAGTCCCGCTATGGTGCGCGCGACGTCCTTGTTGATCGGCGCGCGGGAGTTGCCCATGTAGTTCGCGAGCTGCGCCGAGGTGAGCTTGGACGAGCCGGCGCGGGCGACGATTCCGGAGTGGGCGCTGAACGCGTCCTTGAGGCCGGAGCAGGCGGTGATGACGAAGGCCGCGGACGCGGCGAGAACCAGGTTGCGTTTCATAGTTGCGATTTAAGGGTCGTTAGAGCGCGCAGAAGTCCATCGAGAATCTCCGCTCCGCCCAGCCGCGTGAGCTTCAGCGAAAGTGGATGAGTTCGACGCACTTCCGCCTGAAACTGGACCTCGTGGAAAGCAGCCGATATCCCTTTCATACGGGGCACGGCGTGCTGGCGAAAGGTAATACGAGCCTCGTTACGGCGCACCAGAACGGTTTCGATATCGAGCGCTCCGGCAAGCACCCTGAGCAGAGCCGAGGCGAAAAATCCGCGCGCGGGCTCGGGGAGCGGCCCAAAGCGGTCGCGAACCTCGACTTGCAAGGCCTCGATGTCGGCGGGCTCGGTCATATGTGTGAGGCGGCGATATATGTCGAGCTTCATCTCGGGGGACGGGATGTAGTCATCGGGGATGTACGACGGCGCATCGAGGACGACGTCGGCCGGCATCAGCTTCGGCGCGTCGTTGCCGCGCACGATCCGGTTCACCGTCTCGTCGAGCATCCGCAGGTACATATCGAACCCGACGGCGTGGACGAATCCGCTCTGCTCAGGCCCGAGGAGATTCCCTGCCCCGCGCAGCTCCATATCCTTGAGCGCGATCTGATAGCCGGCGCCGAGCTCGGTGTGGTGCTCGAGAATCTTGAGCCGGCGGTTGGCGTCCTCATCAACGGAATCGGGAACGAGCAGATAGCAGCTGGCGCGACGGTGCGAGCGGCCGACGCGCCCGCGCAGCTGGTAGAGCTGCGCGAGACCGAAGGTGTCGGCTCGGTTCACGAACATCGTGTTCGCGTTGGGGACATCGAGGCCGGACTCGACGATCATCGTCGAGACGAGAACGTCGATCTCGCCGCTCACGAACGAGCGCATCACTTCCTCGAGCTCGCGCTCCTTCATCTGCCCGTGACCGACGCCGACCTTCGCGCGCGGCACGATGCGGTGGATGTGATCGGCGATTCCCTGGATCGTCTCGATGCGGTTGTGGACGAAGAATACCTGGCCGCCGCGATCGAGCTCGCGAGAGATTCCCTCCTCGATGAGTCCGTCGTCCCACGGCTCCACGTACGTGAGCACCGGGGAGCGGTCGCGCGGAGGAGTCTGCATCAGCGTCATGTCGCGCAGGCCGGCGAGCGACAGATGCAGAGTACGGGGAATCGGGGTCGCGGTCAGTGTCAGAACGTCGGTCTCCAGCTTCAATCGTTTGAGTCGCTCCTTGTGTTTGACACCGAAGCGATGCTCCTCGTCAACGATGATGAGGCCAAGGTTCGGAAACTCGACGTCGGGGCTGAGCAGACGGTGGGTGCCGATTACGATGTCCACCTTCTTCTGCTTCAATCCTTCGATGACCGCGGCCTGCTCCTTCGTGCTCTGAAAGCGGCTCATCGTCTTCACCGTGATCGGAAAATCGGCGAGGCGCTCCTCGAAGGTCCGCGCGTGCTGCTCGGCGAGAATCGTCGTCGGCACCAGAACGACGACCTGTTTTTCCGACTGCACCGCCTTGAACGCGGCGCGCACGGCGATCTCGGTTTTTCCGTATCCGACGTCGCCGACGAGGAGCCGGTCCATCGGACGCGGACGCTCCATATCGCCTTTCACATCGGTGGTGGCGGTGCGCTGATCGGGAGTGTCCTCGAATAGGAAAGACGACTCGAGCTGGCGCTGCCAGACTGTGTCCGGAAAATGCGGAGGACGGGTGGCGACTTTTCTGCGCGCATACAAATCGAGCAGCTCGACCGTCATCTCCTGAATCGCCGCCCGCGTCTTGTCACGCTGCGACTTCCACTTCCTGCCGCCGAGGGCGTGCAGGCGTGGCGGCGCGGTGTCGCCGGTGACGTCGGCGGCGGAACGGTAGCGCTCGATCTGATCGATGCGGTAGAGCGGAACGTTCAGCTTGTCGCCCCCCTCGTACTCGATCACCGCCGCTTCGATCGTGCTCTCCTGCACGAACATCGTCTGGATTCCGCGATAGATGCCGACGCCGTGATCGAGATGGACGACGTAGTCGCCGGGCTTGAGCGCGGTGAGGGATTCGACCGGAGTTCCCGCAGCGTACTTTCGCGAGCGGCGGATTCTGCGCTCGCGCCGGAAGATCTCGTGATCGGTGAAAACGCGGAGACCCGGCGCGCGATCGGACGGAGGAATGAGGAATCCGCCCTGCAGAACTCCGATCGCGAGGGCCGCCGTCGAGACGCGGTCGTCGTTGAGAAGCTCGTCGAGGCGCTCGGCCTGTCCGCTATTGTCGCAGAGGATGACGGTGGGGATTCCATCGGCGATCACGCGCTTGAGAAGACTGATGTCGCGCTGGATTATCTCCGGCGCGAGGAATGGCATCGTCACGTCAGCCGGTGAGAGCTCCAGAAAAAGGCGCGCGAACTGCTTCATCGCGGAGAGCATCGTCTCCGGCGGTTCGTAAAGCTCCTCGCGGTCAGGAGTGTCCTCGCCGCGGCGGCGCGCGAGATCGATGTGGTGCTCCGCCTCCGACCAGGTGCGCTCCACCTCCGGCTCGATGTGCGTCCCGTGCGGAATGATCACGAGGGTGTCAGGCGGGAGCAGCGCGCGGATCGAAGACCGCTCCGCCTCTTCGTCCTCTGCCTTGGCGGCGACTGATCCGTCAACGGGGAGAATCAGCGCTACGTCAGCGTCGCGCGTCGATCGCTGGGTGACGAGATCGAAATGGCGCAGCTCGACGATGTCATCGCCGAAGAACTCGAGGCGCACCGGCTCCGCCATTCCGAAGCCGTAGATGTCGAAGATTCCGCCGCGCATCGAGAACTGCGCGACGTCCTCGACCATCGGCACGCGCTCGAATCCGACCGATTCCAAATGCTCGGCGAGAGCTTCCGGGCGGCGCGAGTCGCCCTTTCTGATCTCGATGCGCGAATGCTCCAGCGCACCGGGGAGCTGGGTGCGCTCGAGAATGGCGCGGCTGGTGGTGATGACGATGCGAAGCGCACCGCGCGCCATCCGCTCGAGAGTCTCGACACGCTCGCCTGCTATCTCGGCGTGCGGCTCCGCTTCACCGAAGCTCTCTCGCGGCGGATAGAACGCGACCGGCGAGAGACCATCATCGTCCGTCTCAACCAGCTGCGAAAGATCGGCGAGCCAGCGCTCCGCGCCTGCGACGTCGTCGGCAACGATGAGGATCAGCCGAGTAGTGATCCGCTTGGCGAGAGCGGCGACGAGCAGCGCGTCCGAGGAGCCGTGGAGACCGGCAACGCTTAGCCGCGCGCCCCGCGCGGGAATCGCCTCGAGCACGGAATCGAGCTCGGAAAGCCCTTCAATCGCTTCAATCAGTGTGGGGAGCGGCATTAAGGACAATGTAAGCGGGCTGAAAGCCCACTCGGCGCCCCCGCTATTGCGCTCATCAGAATTGGAACGTATCGTGCAGGAGTAATTGTATACAAATGGAGGGGCCGGACAG
>JALYYD010000019.1 GCA_030946775.1 Gemmatimonadota bacterium | reverse complement strand
GCCCGATGCCGCGCGGAGAGCCGTCGGAAATTTCAACGGCGGCGAGACGCGCGATGCCAACATCTTCGCCGGCAGGGATGTTTGCGACGTCGCCTGGCAAAGCGAGAATAAGAAGCGCGGGCACGTTTGCGGCCGGATCACTCGTCCCCGCATAGAGCGGATGCCATTCGTGCCGGTCGGTATCCGTCGCCGCCTGATCTAGGCCGAGCGCGAGAAGATGCTCGTTTCCGTCGACGTACTCGAGGCCCGGGAGAAGCACGGTCCCTTCACGGGCGACGGGCGGATTGAGCCGGGCCGCGGAATTGGCGCCGGCAAAGGTGTGATGATCGGTGATATAAGCGACATCGAACCCTGCGGCGCGATGCCATTCGCGATTCGCCTCCGGCGTAAAGCCGGGACGGCCGTCGTGGGACGCCGATGTGTGGCTGTGAAAATCAATCGTCACCAGATCTGGATCGCTCACGCGCAGGAATGCCATTGGGCGCGGCATCAGCAGGGCGATTCCGCAGACGGCGATGATTCCTCCGCCGACGCACGCGGCGAAACGGAGGTGATCGCGGCGGCGACAAGGCGCGAGATTGTTTGCCGCTCTCGCCGACGTCCAGCGAAAGCGGAGCGCGACCGCGACTAACGACACGAAGGCCAGAGTCGCAAATAGCTGCGGCAGGGATAGAAGCGTCAGCGCGTCGAAGACATTGGAGAGCGGAGCGACTGCTACGTATTTCACCGGGGAGCGAAGCGCGGCACCGGCAATGGGGCCAGTTGACAGGGCATCAACGATCGGCGCGCGTGAGGCGAATCCGATGCAGAGAATGGCTCCCGTGAGCAGGGCGGGGATCAGCCAGCGGGGGGAGTTTCGGATTTTAGCTTCGGGGCGCGGCATTCAGCGGAAAGGTACTGGCATTACCTGTTCACCCGCTAACAGCACGGGCTCCCCAAACATACGTATAAGTAACCGCCTCAGTCTGGGTGAGTCTCGTCGAACTGCTGCATTTCGTTGTGGGATCCCAAATTTTTGAGATCCAATTGGCGCCGGTGGTCGTAGACGGTCTGTCACCTGCCCTAGGGCTGGCGAAATCGCTCATCGGACACCTTACCCAGTTGGAGGATTTATGGCAGGAGCTCGTCGCAAACTTGGGCTGCGCACCTATGCGCTGCTCGCAGTCGGCTTGGCAGTAAGCACTATCGGCGTCGGCCGGTTGCTCGCTTCGGATCACATGGACACCCCGGAAGTGGAGCTCAACCCGCGCATGGACATCAATGATGTCTACGCTTTCCCGACTCCCGGCAACGCCAGCAACGTCACGCTGGTAATGACCACCTCGTCCCCGATCGCGGGACAGAGCGCGTCGTTCGACTCCAACCTTCTATATCAGCTGAAGGTGGACAACAATGGTGATGGGATCGAGGACGCGGTATTCCAGATCACCTTCGACAACAACACGGGCGCATCGCAAAACGTAACGGTGCGCGGGCCAGTTGCTCCGGTCACGTCCGGCGTGAGGACGACGCTGGCGACCGGCGGTACGGTCGCTACCGGGACTGTGGGCACGACAATTACCTCCGGCAGCCTGAAGGCGTTCGCCGGTCTTCGTGCCGACCCGTTCTTCATCGATCTCGAGCAATTCTTCAAGATCCTGCCCGACCGTCGTCCCTCCACCGGAGCGTTGTCCATTCCGTCAACGCAAACCGCGACGTCTTTCAGAAGCCCTGGTGTCGATCTCCTGCGCCCGTTCAACGCGCTCGCGATCGTCATTGAAGTTCCGAAATCGCAGCTCCAGCCCTCCACCGCCGCAGATGCCAAGTTCGGTCTCTGGGGCACCATCAGCCGCTGAGAAAAACAATGACATCGAAATTTCTTTTGCGCGGTTCACGCGCGCTGAATATCATCGGAGCCCTTGGTGCCGGACTGGCCATCTCCGCCTGCAACAACGACAACACGACGGGCATCACCGGCACTGATCCAAACCGCGTCTTCACTCAGATCGAGCGCCTCGGTAATCCGCTTACCAGCGAAGTGTTCTTTCCGAAGCGCGATCACGGATTGCACAACAACAAGGGACCAGCCGACGATGGCAAGACGATGGACAACGGAGGCACCGACGTTCCGGGCCATATCCGCACCTTCGTCTCCTCGTTTCCGACGCGCACCGAAAAGACGATCACCACTCTGCAGGCGGTGCTCACGCCCGACGAGCTGCTCGTTTTCCCGAACCGCGCGGCAGCGACTTCCGGTTGGCTGACGTGGGCGTTGCAGCCCGGCGTCGGTTACGGCGGACGCAACCTTTCCGACGACGTGGTGGACGCCGGGCTGAGCGCCGTCTTCGGCAACCTGCTCGATCCAGCACAGCCTGTACTCGCCGGATTGACCTCGGACAATGTGCCGTCCTCGGTCCGCACGTTCTCGGCGACGTTCCCGTACCTCGAACCAGCAAGATAGGGATCACTGTGCGCGCGCGGACAATTCGTCCGCGTGCTGCACTCTCCCGGTTCAATTGATGCGAAAACTTTACGCAGTATCTCTGTTGGTAATCTCGCTGGTGCTCGCTGGTGGCTGGTTCGGCACGCGCGAGCTCCAGGCGCGCGAGCGATCGCGAATAACCGCGAAACACCGGCTGTCGCCCATCGAGCAGCTCCGGCAGCGCGACGTGCAGATATCGGTCTGGGAGAAGGCGCTGGCGATGGACCCCACCAGTGCTCTCGCACTCGGCAACCTCGCCGCCTTCCATCTTCAGCGCGCTCGCGAGAGCGGAGAGTATGCGGATTACGCGAAAGCGGAATCGCTCGCCCGCCGCTCGCTCGGCTCGCGCACGCAGCGAAACGGCCCCGCATTCGTAACGCTCGCCTCGGCGCTGCTGGCGCAGCACGATTTCGGGCACGCCCGCGCCATCGCGCAGGATGTCACACAGCTCTATCCCGACACTCCTGAATACCGCGCGCTTCTCGCTGAAACGCAGCTGGAACTGGGAGACTATGCGGACGCGGCCCGCGCTTTCGAAGGGCTCTCGGCGTCCCGCTCCGGCCTTTCGATCGCGCCACGACTCGCGCGCTGGGAGGAAATTCGGGGACAGTCGGACCGCGCGCGGGCGATTCTCGCCGCCGCGCTCAAATCCGCCCAGACGCAGGATCTCCCCGCCGAGCAGCTGTCGTGGTTCTATCTCAGACTTGGCGACGTGGAAATGAGGAGCGGTCGCACGCGATCCGCGCGCAAGACGCTCGAGGCCGGCCTCGAAGCAACGCCCGACGACTACCGTCTGCTCGGCGCGCTGGCGCGACTCGAGGCGGGGGAAGGCAACACCGCCCGGGCGATCGACTTCGGGGAGCGCTCGCTCGCCCAGCGTCTCGATCCGCTTACGCTCGGAACTCTCTCCGACATCTACGCCGCGCGCGGAGATTCAGCGAAGAGCGCCGAGTATATGGCGGCGCTGGAAGCGACCGCCGCCGGCCAGCCCGGCCCCTTCCATCGCGCATTGAGCTTGTTTCTTCTCGACCGCAACACGCGCGTCGCCGAAGTGCTCGTGAAGGCTGAGGAAGAGATCAAGACTCGCAAGGATATTTACGGGTACGATCTGCTGGGGTGGGCTCTTTACAAGAGCCACCGGTATGTGGAAGCGCGCGCGGCGATGCGAATGGCGCGCCGGATGTCCACCGAGGACGCGCAGATCTACTACCACACCGGGATGGTGGAGCGCGCTCTCGGTAAAACGGCCGCCGCCTCCGATTACCTCGAGCGCGCGCTGACGATCAACCCGGGTTTCAACTACGCGCAGGCAAAAATCGCGCGGGCCACACTGGAGTCGCTCGGCGGTGGATGACGCGTTGACGTTCGTGCAGCTCGGATTCCGCCACATCACGAATCTCGGCGCGATGGATCACATCCTGTTCCTGCTCGCGCTGGCGGCCATTTACCGCTTTCGCGATTGGCGCGATACACTGTGGGTGGTGACCGCGTTCACCGTCGGGCACTCCATAACTCTGCTGCTCGCGGTCACGGGGGCGCTCCGCATACCCGGGCCGGTCGTGGAGTTTCTAATACCGCTGACGATAGTCGCGACGTGCATCGAGAACATCGTTGTACGCGACCACAAGAATGCGCCGTGGGGAGGAAGGTATCGTCCGGTCTTTGCGGGAATATTTGGCCTGGTGCACGGAGCCGGGTTCGCGACTTATCTGCAGAATCTCTTTCTGGACCATATCGCGGTCCCGCTGCTCGGCTTCAACATCGGCATCGAGCTCGGGCAGCTGGTCGTGTTAGGAGGCGCGTTCGCCCTTCTTGCCGGAGTTGACGCTGTCATCGCCAAAATCAGAATGGGAGCCGTGTCGCCGCTTCGGATCCGGACCGTGGCGCTTTCGGCGGTGATATTCCTTGTGGCGTCGCGGTGGGCAATCGAGCGCGCACCGTGGTAGCCAGCGGGATGATGCGCGCAATCGGAATGGCGACGTGGGCTGTCGCCGCGGTCGCCGCGACGCCACGTATTGTGGCGGCACACCCGCTGCATACCACGTTCGTCGAGCTGGGGTCTGCGCCGAGCAACTCGACAATCACCGCCACGGTGAAAGTGTTCGCAGACGATTTCATTCGCCGGGTGACACGTGGCAGGACGGTAAAGCCGGGTGACGAGGCGCTCCTCCAGAAGCTGAGCGCAGACTATTTGGCGCAGACGCTCCTGTTCCGCATCCCAAGCGGCCAGGTTTTGCAGCTCCGGTTTTGCGGATGGAAGCGCTCCGCCGATCTCATTTTCATCTGTATGTCAGGCGTTTCGAAAACCGGTTTGGCGGGCCTCACGATTCGCGATGTGATTCTCGCCGACGTGTTCACGGACCAGGTGAATGTTCTGCAGGCACAGTACGCTGGCCGGCGGCACAGCCTGCTGTTCGTCGGCGGGGCGGGAGTGAAACAGCTTCCCGCTTCGTAGGGTTCGTCGCGAAAGTCGGCGGCTCTGATTGAATCCTTATGGGGCCAGCAGCGAAGCAATGTCAGCCCTGAGCGCCCTGAACGTTTCAGCATTGAACCGATTTGCTTCCTTCTCGGCGGGTCCGAGAAAATCCCCGACAGCGGTGCCGCTCAACTTGTTGATGAATCGCAGAATCGCGCTCTCCTGAACGACCAGAGTCGCGCGGCGATTGAGAATTGTCTGCGCGCCCGGCGTGTCGCGCAGCCCGATGTTGATAGGAATTCCCTTGCTCTGAAAGGGACGCGCGAGGGGAGACTTGAGGAAGTAGTGAACGGTCGGAGGGAGAATCCACTGCGGCTCGGTGCCGAAGCGGATGGAGTACGCGCGCTCGTGCGGGGTCTTCACGAGATTGAAATCCCCGATCATATGCTCGAACCCGACGGTGAAGAGAAGGATCTTCATCTGCATCGAAGCATCGATGACGAGGTTGTCGGGCATCGTGCGAACCGCGCCGTCGAGGGGCGCGAAGTGGCCGTCCTTGCTGCGCACCCTGATGTGAATCCAGTAGTCGCCTGCCGACGCCTCGAACCACCGGGCCCCCGACCTGTCGCGCACTACTATATGGTAGCGTCCCTTCCGCACGTACTTGTCGATGTAGTCCGCGTACGCGGGCATCACGCGCTTCAACGAATCCGGTGTGAGATGAATGCCGAGATCGAACGTCGTCGCGCCTTCGGCGTCTGGAGTCGTGCGCAGAGTGTCGAGCGAGTAAAGTCTGCCCAGTGTCGCGGTGGTGCGCGGGAAGCTGGCGCGGTAGTCGGCGCGCACGCCGGCCGACTGCTCGCGCTCGCCGGCGCGGAGCGATGCGGCGAGAACGTCGGTGAGATCCTCGGCGGCGACGCGGCCGACGCCGACATCGACGTTCGTGTACCACTCGTACTCGTTGTCGCTCAAGCGGCGGAGACGAACCACTTCGCGTGACTCGGCGAGATTCCGCGGCGGCTCGGTGGATGAATGCGGGACGACGATGTACTGCGTCGCGGCGGGGTAGCCGTCGTCGGCGAAGAGGCGCGAGCTGTCGGACCCGTACGACATCCAGACGCTGGTGTCGTTGTAAACGCCGGACGGGACGAGAGCGTAGTGGCCGAACTGCTGACGCGCGCGGAGCAGCTTGGGAGTGCGCTGAATATTCGTGAAGCGCGAGCTGACCGAATAGAACAACTCGTCGGCGGCGGTGCGGGCGGAGGCGAGGTTGTTCGCGAACGCGGGGGCGGACGACTTGCAGCCTGCGGTAGAGATCACGAGTACGGCGAGGAGTTTCTTCACAGATGAAAGCTCATTGTCTGCGGGTGGTAATGGAAGGCGTTGCGTTACGGTCGCGTAGCGGGGGTACGGATTCCCCAGTTTCGAGCAAGCCAGCGGTGGCGCTTGAAATATCACTAGAAATTAGACATAATTAGGCGGTGAACCTGACCCAGTTTTCAGTGGCTTGCGGCTGCGAGCCCAAGTGGCTCCTGAACTCGAGCGCGCTACTCGGGCGAAGTCTCCGCCCGACGCCGGAAAACGCGCGCTGGTGGGGCCTTGTGCGCGCGCTAGAGAGCACGTTTGGGCTGACGTTGGCCAACGCGAGCGCTGCGGCAACTCGCGCGCTAGCGGGAGAAATAGATGACGCCAACGTCGTCGTTGCCGAGGATGATTCAGGGGTGGCGACGATGTCGGTGAATCTCTTCCGCTACGACACGAACTTTCTCGCGAACCTCTCCCGCGCTCGGGTTCGGGAGACACCGAAAAGGCGAGGACGGCGCGCGGAGAAGTCGCGGGATCCAATTGCAGCCGCCGAGGGCTACGGCTTGGACATCGGGCTCATTCTATCGTCGTTGGCACGAACACCCGCCGAACGACTGGCGTTGTTGGACAGAAATCGCGGATTCCTTTATCAAATGCGCGAAAGCCGGAGACGCGGATGAGCTTCGAGAGCATCTTGCGCGGTTTGAATGAAGCACGGGTGCGATTCGTCGTCGTCGGCGGAGTCGCTGCCGCCGCGCACGGCGCCACGCGGCTTACCAACGACATTGACATCTGTTACGACGCAATGGATCCCGCGAATGTCTCAGCGCTTGGGGATCTGCTGAAGAACTGGAACGCATATCCGCGCGGCGTCGAAAAGGGACTGCCGTTCATTATGGATGGGAAAACTCTGCGCGGAGCGCCGATGATGACGCTGACATCGAGAGAGGGCGACGTCGATGTGATGGACCGGATATCCGGCATCGGGGATTACAAATCGGTCCGGTCGCATTCCGAAGAGATCGAAGCGTTCGGAATGCGATTCCGGGTCATCGATTTGCCGACCCTCATAAAGGCGAAACGGGCGGCAGGGCGGCCGAGAGATTTTGAGCACTTGCCCGAGCTGGAGGCGCTGTTGGCTCTGGGCAAGAGGAAGGGGAAGTAATTTCGGCCTAGTAGAGGT